>CALMWO010000189.1 GCA_937873805.1 uncultured Hyphomonadaceae bacterium | reverse complement strand
GCCGCGCCCGGCACCCTCCACATCACGATGGCCGCCTGGCTCATCGTCATGGCGTTCGGCGCGAACCGCACGCGCATCGTGCTCGGCGCGATCACCGGGGTCATCATCGTGTGGATGTTCTTCTCCACCATGCTGCTCCACAACCCGCTCGACGACTATGACCTCGTCATGGAGATCGACCGCTACACGGCGCGCGCCTTCGCACTCATCGTCGCCTGCTTCCTGCTGTGGGAGTTCACCCGCACGCGTACGCCCGAAGCCGCCTCGCTGATTGCGAACCGCCTGATCGGCATCCTCGCCATCCTCGCCTGGATCACAGTCACAGCCGCCGGCCGCTGGATCGGCCTCGGCGGCGGGGGCGGCTAGTTGAGGGTCTGCTCGGCAACCGTCATTGCCTTGGTCGCCTTCGCCCAACCCGCATAGAAGGCAAGATGGGTCAGCGCCTCGGCGATCTCCGCGCGCGTCAGGCCGTTCTCCACACCACGCTTCAGATCGGGATCGAGCAGATCGTCATCCCCCATCGCCGACAGCGCCGCGATGGTCACAAGGCTGCGGTCGCGCGCCGAAAGATCGGACCGCCGCCACAGATCATCGAACACCACCTCATTGGTCAGCTCAGTAAATTTCGGAGCGAATGTCCCGAACTGGCGTGTGGTCGCCTGACTGCGGCCTGGCTCGGATGCGGCAGGTGGAAGCTGCGGAACGGCCGCCTGCAAAGACGCCATGTCGACGCCACGTGCCGTGTAGACCCGGTCATAGACTTCCAGCGCTGAAACCGCGCTTGGCCAGCCGCAATAGAGCGCAAGATGCGTGAGAACGCCCGACGCTTCCATCGGCTTGACGCCATTGCCAAGCGCCCGGCCAAGATGCCCTTCAAGCTGCGCCGTCTTGCCCGTCGCGATCAGCACCGCAATGGTCACAAGGCTGCGGTCCCGCGGTGAAAGCTCCGGCCGCCGCCAGACATCGCCGAACAGCACATCGTCCGTATAGCCGGCCATGCCCGGAACCAGCCGCTGCTGCACAGGACCGGATGGCCTGGGGCTGGCCTGTGGTTGAGAGGGTTGCTGCGACGCTCCCTGAGCAAAGGCCGGCGCCATTGCGCCAACAAGCGACGCGACCGCGATGCAGGCGACAGTCTTCAGCTTGGTCATGATAGCTCCCGGTCTTGAGATCGCATGTCGCGCAAGAGTTGGACTGCAATAAGACGCGCGCCGTCTGCGTCCTACTGCGACCGCCGATATTGCGCGTCAGTCACCGGTTCCAGCCATTGCACGCTCGCGCCTTCCATCGTCTCGGCCGTTGCAACATGGGTCATCGCGCTCTCGGGCGTCGCGCCGTGCCAGTGCTTGATCCCCGGCGCAGTCCACACAACGTCGCCCGGCGCGATCTCGCGAACCGGCTGGCCTTCCGCCTGCACCCAGCCACGCCCCTGCGTCACGACCAATAGCTGTCCAAGCGGATGCGTGTGCCAGTTGCTGCGCGCGCCCGGCTGGAACGTAACGGTGGCGCCGCCCAAACGCGAACCGCCCGATCCCCTGAAAGGCGATGTCACCGTCACGGCGCCGGTGAAGTTACGCGCAGGCCCTGCCGTCGGGTTGAGGCCAGGCCCCGTAACGCTGAGCGGCTCAGCGGGCGAAACCTGCTGGGCCTCCGCCCCGACACACAGGGCAAACATCGACAGAACGACAACGACCCGCATCAAAGTCCTCCACCATCCCGGCACGAGATGCACCCGCACCCTAAGCCCATTCCGCAGCGTCGCCCAAGGATCGGCTGCAGCAAATCCCTCCTCGGGCGCCGCTTGCCACCGCCAAGTGACCACCTCATCGCTTTGAGCTAGTGTCATGCATCCAACGGAGATAGGCGATGGCGTATCAAGGCGAGTGCTTCTGTGGTGCGGTGAAAATCGAAACGACGGGCGAGCCGGAGGGAATGGGATATTGCCATTGCACCTCCTGCCGTTCCTGGTCAGGCGGCCCCGTCAACGCCTTCACGCTCTGGAAGCCTGAAGCCGTGCGCGTTGTCTCCGGGAACCAGCACATCGCGACCTACAACAAGACGCCGGGAAGCACACGCACCTACTGTGCAAAATGCGGCGGCCACTTGATGACCGATCATCCCGGCCTCGGCGTGGTCGATGTGTTCTCGGCCACGCTTCCGACCCTCGCGTTCAAGCCTGGCCTGCACATCAACTACGCGGAAACTGTGCTGCCCATGAAAGACGGACTGCCGAAATTCAAGGACTTCCCCGGCGCCTTCGGCGGCTCGGATCAGCACGTCCCGGAATAGCGCCTCTGGCGACCGCCCTAATCCGCCACGTGGATCAGCATCTTCCCGCTATTGCGTCCCTCGAACAGCCCGATCAGGCCTTCAGGCGCGCGCTCGAAGCCATCGAGAATCGTCTCCTGATACTTGATCCGTCCGCTCTTCAGCCAGCCGGTCATGTCCGAAACAAACTGCGCATTGATGTGCGCGAAGTCCGTCGCGACGAACCCCTCCATGCGGATGCGCTTGTAGATCATGTTGAACAGCCCGTTCACGCCCTCGCCGCCGCCATTGTAGGTCGAGATCATGCCGCACACGGGAATGCGCCCATGCACATTCATGCGCGGCAACGCGGCATCGAGATGCGCCCCGCCGACATTCTCGAAATACACGTCGATCCCCTTCGGCGTCGCCGCCTCCAGCGCCTTGGCCAGATCCTGCGTCTTGTAGTTGATCACCGCGTCCAGCCCGGCCTCGTCACGTAGCCACTGCGCCTTGTCGTCGGCTCCCGTCGAGCCCACCACATAGCAGCCCTTGATCTTCGCGATCTGCGCCACCACCGAACCCACCGCCCCGCCTGCGGTCGAGACGAACACCTGCTCGCCATCCTTCAACTTGCCGGTTTCCAGCAGCCCGCCATACGCCGTGATCCCCGTGCCGCCGAGCGCGTGCATGTAAACCGACAGCGGCAGAGCCGGATCACGCTCCAGCGGCGCAAGCCCCTGCCCACTGCTGACAAACGTCTCCCGGAAACCAGACCAGTGCTTCACCAGCTGGCCTTCCGCGAATTTCGGATTGCGCGATTGAACCACCCGCCCGATCCCGCCGCCCAGCAGCGGCGTATCCAGCGCCTGATCCGAATTCAGCCGGGGCCGCATGTAGGGATCGACCGACATGATCAGCGTCTGCACCCGCACCTCGCCCTCGCCCGTGGCGGGCACATCGACCGGCGCCACCGCAAAGTCCGCCGCCACGGGCACACCCTTGGGGCGTCTCACGAGATGGATTTCACGGCTGGCGGTCATCGACTTCTCCTGAACAGAAAACGCACGCGTACGACGCCTGATAGATCGTTCCTGCGGCCCGAACTCAAGCCTGTTCGTCGAAACCGACGAACACGGTTGCCTCATCCACGCGCTTGCGCGTCGACACCACCGCATTGGCCGGGAACGTCTCGTCCGGCCAGCCCAGCGCAATGCTCTTCATGATGACCTGATCGTCCGCGATCCCCGCATGCTCGCGCACGACAGGCGACTGCATGATGCCCTGGCTGTTGATCACCGCCCCAAGCCCGCGCGACCACGCCGCATTCACCAGCGCCGTCGTCACCGCGCCGCAGTCGAACGGCGTATCGTCGCTCCCGTCCAGCACGCGGTCATAGGTCACGATCACGCACACAGGCGCATCGAACTGGCGAAACCCGCGCAGCACCCAGTCCTGACGCCTCTCCTTGTCGTCGCGCTCGATCCCCATGGCCGAGAACAATTGCTTGGCGACGCCAACCTGCCTGTCGCGATGCGCCCCGGCAAACGCAGACCCGGTGCGAAATTCGCGCGATTGCGGCACGCCCGACACCATCCGCTCGGTATTCCCCGCGCGGATACGGTCCAGCGGCTCGCCCGTGATGACGTAGAAATTCCACGGCTGTGTGTTCATCGACGACGGCGCCCGCATCGCCAGCCCGATGATCTCCTCGATCAGGGCTCTGGGAACCGGATCGGGCTTGTACCCACGTATGCTCCGGCGGCCGAGGATGACGTCGTCAAATTGCATCTGATGCTTCCGAAAGGGTCTGGCAGGTCGCAATGTAGTTGCTTGTAAGCGTACCGAAAAGCGGCCCTTCCCCTGCGTACGTCAAGCGTCGAAAGGAATTTGCGGGCCGATGTCGACTTCTGGCAAACCCGCCCGTCTTCCAGATGAGGCGCCCCAGATGAGGCGTCAAATAGGCAAGCTCAGCCAAGGAGAAACACGATGCGCGTTATGGTGTTCGCGAAGGCCAGTGACGACAGCAGGATGGACGGACCTCCCACCCCGGAAATGCTCGCGGCATTTGCGGCCATGGACGCCTTCACCGAGGAACTGGTGAAGGCCGGCGTCTTCGTGGCCGCCGCCGGTCTCAAGAACGACGCCAGCGCCAGGCGCATCGTCATGGAGGGCTCGCGCCGTACGGTGATCGACGGACCGTTCACCGAGACCCGCGAGCTGGTCGCCGGCTTCTCCATCTGGGAGGTCAAGGACATGGACGAGGCGATGGCCTGGGCGAAGCGCGCACCCAACGTCATGCCCGGCAAGAACGAGATGGAAATCCGCCCGTTCTACGAGGCAGCGGATCTGGCCGAGTTCATGACGCCCGAAGAACTCGCCGCCCCCCGCGACGGCGATCGCGGCAAGCTCGGCGTCGCCTGATATCGCCGCCTGACATCGCCGGCCCAAGCCGCATGCCTGTTCCTTGCCGGCCCGATCCGTGAGAAGCTTCCCCATCAAGTTGGGGAACCTGATCATGAGAACGCTCACACTCGCCGCCACGCTGGCTTGCCTCACGGCTCCGGCTTGGGCTCAACCTCCCGCATGTACGGGTCGGCAGGTGGCCAGCCGGGAGTTCGTTGAGTCATTCAACGCTGCAAGCAGCGCAATGACGCGTCTGGACTATGCTGGCGCATTGACCCTCACAGCACTCGCACGCCCACATGCAACATCCGTGATGCTGCAGTCCGCCGTCACGCAGATCGAAGCCGCAGCCTATGTCGGCCTTGATGATCGCCCGGCAGCATCCGCGCGCATGAGATCCGCCCTGTCCGACCCATGCCTGCCGCCCGCAGTGCATGCGACCTACATCGAGAAGCTGGCCGAATGGGGCATGTCGGCGAACTGACAAGAACTGGCGATCACTGGCGATCAAATCATCCGCCAGCCGCTCATCGCACCCTCTGCTTCTCCTTCGGGGCGGAGACGCTGCGTGTCTTGGCCTCGAACTTGGGCTTGGGCATCAACCGGAAGCGCGACTGGCACCAGGCGAAATCAACGCCAACATCCAGCAAGGCATCGGAGCGTCCACACGGGCACGCAAATTCCATCACCGCCAGAACACGATACGCCTCGCCCGCAACAAGCGGCACCGGCTCTCCCGTCACATGGTTGGGCGCAACATTGACGCACAGAACCAGATCGCCGGGGCCAACAGCATAGCTCATGGCTTCCACTGTCCATTGCTGAGATGTTCGTGCGCGATCAGCCAGCCGCCATCGGGTTGTCTGGCAAACAGCCGCGTGCCACGGCCGCCGCCGCTCACCTCTGCCCCGCGCGCAATGCCTGACCATGCAAAGCTGTAGATCACCGCGGCGGCGTCATCGGATTGCAGGATCCAGTTCGACTCGCCGGACTCGTATTTGTAGTTCTCGATCACCTTCCAGCTCGACGTCATCAACGCCGCAAACGCGTCCTTCCCCGGAATGACCGAACCATTGCTGTAGAAAAACACGACGTCGTCGGTGAGCAGGGACAACGCGGATGCGATGTCGCGTCGGATAAGCGCGGCCGTAAATTCAGCTGCGCATACCTGCGGAGAGTTCGCGATCATTTCGCAGCCTTTCCCTTTCTGGCGAGCGCATCGGGATGCACCCTGTGGGTCAGCTCTTCTTCTTGCCCGAGACCGGCTTGGCGCGGGCGTCTTCCACGCGAGCGCCGGCGAGGATGCCTTCGAGCCCGTAATTGCCTTCATGGCAGGCGTATTCGTAGATCCCGCCTTCAACCGAGGCGAACTCGAACTCGCCGCCCCACGGCACGGCCCACGTGTCCTTGTCCTCGACATCGAAGGCATAATGCAGGCGATGCTCGCCCACGCGCGTGAAGCGCTCGGTCACTTTCACATTCGGGCCCGAGCCGCGAATGTTCTGGTGCGGGTTGAAGCCGG
>CALMWO010000188.1 GCA_937873805.1 uncultured Hyphomonadaceae bacterium | reverse complement strand
AGCACTGCAGCGACCACGGCGGCCCGCGCCGGCTTGCGCTTCGGAGACCCAAGCGTGCGTTTCACCCGCAGCATCAAGCTGCGTCCGCCCGCCAGCGACATCGAAGCTGCCGGCGCCGCATGGGACAAGCCCGCCGAGAACCCAGCCACATCGCGCAGCGTTCTTGCATAAGCCTGCCGCGCCGAAGACAGCTCGACCATGCCCTCGTCGCACGCCAGTTCGCGCGCCACATCAAGCTCGCGCCGGATCATCCAGGCTGCGGGATTGAACCACATGATATCCGCGGCAATACGTTCCAGCGGACGACGCCAACCATCGCCACGCGCGACGTGCAGGCACTCATGTCCGATCACGAGGTTCAGCGCTTCTCGGCTCAGCTTGTCCTCAAGCCCTTCCGGCAGACAGATAACCGGCCTGAACACGCCAAACGAGAACGGCGACACGGCTTCACTCACGATACGCAGCCGCGGCGTGCGGCGTAGACCCAGCCGCTTCGCCCACCCATCCAGCGCGACGGTCGCCGCGCCTTTCTCTGCCGGGCGTGACACCGCAACGATGCCGAGCAGCGATTTCGCCGCGTACTGCGCCAGCACGAACCGCACGATCCATCCGCCCGCGAGCACAAGCAGCAACATCTGCGTCAGGTCGAGCGCGATCACGGCAGGCGCAGGCGCGCCCGTGAAATCGAGCAGCATCTCTCCGGTGAACTCATCCACCGGCAAGGTCGCCAGCGTCGTTGTCGCCGCGCTCGCCGTCACCGCATCACTCGGCGCCAGCCCCCACCCGAACGCCGCCACCAGCGGCGCAGCGATCCATGGCGCAACCAGCAACACAGTCGCCCCGCGCCAGATCCACTGACGCGCGCGCCCCGAAACGTCGCTGGAACGCTGAAGCACGCGCGCCACGCCCCAGATCAGCGCGCCCCAGACGAGAGAAGAAACAGCAAGCCAGGCCAGGATCGTCATTGTCCGTCCTTTGCGTTGTTCTGAGTGTCATCGGCATTCAGGATGGCGTCGAGCTCTTCCAGCTCCGCCTTGGTCATGTGCGGGCTGTCCGCAAACATCGAGGCAGGCAGCGCGCCCTTGATGTCGAACACCTGCCGCGTCAGCTCCCGCGCCATGGCGCCGAGAACCTGAACACGCGAAAGCGCCGGGGAATACACGGCCGTGCCATGCACTTCGGCCCGGACCAGCAGCCCCTTCTCCTCCATGCGCGTCACGACGGTGCGCGTGGTGGAATAGCTCCACCCGGTCTCGTCGCTCAGCCCATCGTGGATTTCCCGAGTGCTCTTGCGTTCGTCTGGCCAGAGCTGTTTCAAAACCGATAGTTCGGTCTTGTTGGCTGTCGCTGACATGAAAGCCCCGCGCTAAAGCTACGTCACGCTACATTTGTAGCGTGACGGCTACGACTGTCAACATCCATTTCAGCGCGTGTCTGGCTGCGCGCTTCCGGCGGGCGCTTATATCGCTGAGTTTTTGTGCAAACCTCCGATTTTGCGCCCAATCATTCGGCGCCTCACAGGGGACTCCGACCCGATCGCACGTTGTCTGGGCGGAATCGCGCGCGCCCGCCTAATCAACGGGCAACGCCGCGCAAGTCGGCGAAGCCTATGAGGACCCCATGACCATCCTGAATATCGGCCGCCGCGCGGCCGTGGCGATCGTTTGCGCGCTCGCCGCCGCACCGGCGGCCTTCGCAGAAACCAACTCCGGCGACACCGCCTGGGTGCTCACCGCCACCGCGCTTGTCCTGCTGATGACGCTGCCCGCCCTCGCCCTGTTTTACGGCGGCCTCGTGCAGTCGAAGAACGTGCTGTCGGTTCTCAGCCAGTGCGTCGTCATCGCCTGCCTGATGTCTGTGCTCTGGCTCGCCGTCGGCTACTCCATTGCGTTCGGCGATGGCGGCGCGGCAAACGCATTCTGGGGCGGTCTCGACAAGGCGTTCCTCTCGGGCGTGGAGGCGACCAGCGAAACCGGCACGATCCCCGAGTCCGTCTTCTTCATGTTCCAGATGACGTTCGCGATCATCACGCCCGCGCTGATCGTCGGCGCCTATCCCGAACGCACGGGCTTCGCCTTCGTGCTGATCTTCTCCGCGCTCTGGATGCTGCTGGTCTATGCGCCGGTCGCTCACTG
>CALMWO010000187.1 GCA_937873805.1 uncultured Hyphomonadaceae bacterium | reverse complement strand
CTGCTGCTGCGCCGTCCGCCGGGCCGCGAAGCCTATCCGGGCGACGTGTTCTATCTGCACAGCCGCCTGCTGGAGCGTGCGGCGAAGATGAACAAGGAAAACGGCTCGGGTTCGCTCACGGCGCTGCCGATCATCGAAACGCAGGCGGGCGACGTGTCGGCCTATATTCCGACCAACGTGATCTCGATCACCGACGGCCAGATCTTCCTCGAAACCAACCTGTTCTATCAGGGCATCCGTCCTGCCATCAACGTCGGTCTCTCGGTCAGCCGCGTCGGTTCCGCCGCGCAGACCAAGGCGATGAAGAAAGTGTCGGGCAGCATCAAGCTGGAGCTGGCGCAGTACCGCGAAATGGCGGCCTTTGCGCAGTTCGGCTCGGACCTCGATGCCTCGACGCAGAAGCTGCTCAACCGCGGCGCGCGCCTGACCGAGCTGCTCAAGCAGCCGCAGTACAGCCCGCTGCCGTTCGAGGAGCAGACCGCTTCCATCTTCGCGGGCACCAACGGCTATCTCGACAGCATCCCGGTCAACGCCGTCGTGCGCTATGAGGAAGCGATGCTCGCTTACCTGCGCAGCGAGCATGCCGATGTTCTGACCGCCATCCGCGACAGCAAGGATCTGGGCGACGAACCCAAGGCCAAACTGAAAGTCGCGCTCGACAATTTCGGCAAGACCTTTGCGTAACCTGACAATCCCGTTCGTGTCGAGCGAAGTCGAGACGTGCTTCTCGACCAAGCTCGAAGCGAACGGAAACAAGAGAACCTGATAGAAGATGGCATCTCTGAAAGAACTTAAAGGGCGGATCGCCTCGGTCAAATCGACCCAGAAGATCACCAAGGCGAAGCAGATGGTCGCCGCCGCCAAGCTGCGCAAGGCGCAAGCCGCTGCCGAAGCCGCGCGCCCCTATGGCACGCGACTGGAAGCGGTGGTCGCCAGCCTCGCCAGCAAGATCACGGTCAGCCCGACCTCGCCACGATTGCTGGCGGGCACGGGCGCGGATCAGGTGCATCTGCTGGTCGTCGCCAATTCCGATCGCGGCCTGTGCGGCGCGTTCAACTCGAACATCGTCAAGGCAGCCGTGCTGAAGGCGCGGGATCTGATCGCGGCGGGCAAGACCGTGAAATTCTATCTCATCGGTCGCAAGGGTCGCCCGGTCATCGCCCGGACTTTCCCGAACATGATCGTCGGCCAGTTCGATACCACCGGCGCCAAGCAGGTGAACTTCGCGCAGGCGCAGGCCATCGCCACCGACATCACCGTGCGGTTCGAGGCGGGCGAGTTCGATGTCGCGCATCTGTTCTATTCCACCTTCAAATCGGCGCTGGCGCAGATTCCGACCGAAAAGCAGATCATTCCGGTCGCGGTTGACCCCAATACGCCGACATCGTCGGGCGCGGCGGTCGAATATGAACCGGACGAGGAATCGATCCTCGCCGATCTGCTGCCCCGCAATGTCGGCAATCAGCTTTTCAAGGCGCTGCTGGAAAATTCGGCGTCGGAACAGGGCGCGTCGATGACGGCGATGGATAACGCCACGCGCAACGCGGGCGACCTCATCAACAACCTCACCATCCAGTATAACCGCAGCCGTCAGGCCGCGATTACCACGGAACTGATCGAAATCATCGCGGGCGCGGAAGCGCTGTAGCGGCAACCAAATCTCCGGGCGCGGCAGCGCTCTAAAGACAGCAGGCAAGGAAGCGAACATGGCTACGAAGTCAAAATCCGGCACCAACAATGTGGGCCACATCAGTCAGGTCATCGGCGCCGTCGTCGACGTGACCTTCCCCGATGCGCTGCCCTATATTCTGAACGCGCTGACGACCGACAACAACGGCCAGAAGCTGGTCCTTGAGGTCGCGCAGCATCTGGGTGAAAACACCGTCCGCACCATCGCGATGGACTCGACCGAAGGCTTGACGCGCGGTCAGGAAGTCACCGACACCGGCGCGCAGATTTCCGTGCCCGTCGGCCCCGAAACGCTGGGCCGCATCCTCAACGTCGTCGGCGAACCGATCGACGAGCGCGGCCCGGTGAACGCCAAGCAGACCGCGCCGATCCACGCAAAGGCGCCTGAGTTCGTCGACCAGTCGACCGAAACCTCCATTCTCGTCACCGGCATCAAGGTTATCGATCTGCTCGCGCCCTATGCCAAGGGCGGCAAGATCGGCCTGTTCGGCGGCGCAGGCGTCGGCAAGACCGTGCTCATTCAGGAGCTCATCAACAACATCGCCAAGGGCCATGGCGGCACCAGCGTGTTCGCGGGCGTGGGGGAACGCACCCGCGAGGGCAACGATCTCTATCACGAATTCCTCGACGCCGGCGTTATCGCCAAGGATGCCGATGGCAACGCCATTTCCGAAGGGTCGAAGGTCGCCCTCGTCTTCGGTCAGATGAACGAGCCGCCGGGCGCGCGTGCCCGCGTTGCCCTCTCGGGCCTCACCATCGCCGAATATTTCCGCGATCAGGAAGGTCAGGACGTGCTGTTCTTCGTCGACAACATCTTCCGCTTCACGCAGGCAGGTTCGGAAGTGTCGGCGCTTTTGGGCCGTATTCCTTCGGCCGTGGGCTATCAGCCGACCCTGTCGACCGACATGGGCGCGTTGCAGGAACGCATCACGTCCACCAACAAGGGGTCGATCACCTCGGTGCAGGCGATCTATGTTCCTGCGGACGATTTGACCGATCCGGCGCCAGCGACGTCGTTTGCTCACTTGGATGCGACCACGGTTCTCAACCGCGCGATTTCGGAACTCGGTATCTATCCGGCGGTCGATCCGCTCGACTCGACGTCGCGCGTTCTCACTCCTGCCGTTGTGGGCCAAGAGCATTACGAAACCGCCCGCGCGGTGCAGGAAACGCTGCAAAAGTACAAGTCGTTGCAGGACATCATCGCCATTCTCGGCATGGATGAGTTGAGCGAGGAGGACAAGATCACCGTCGCCCGCGCCCGCAAGATCCAGCGCTTCCTCAGCCAGCCGTTCCACGTCGCCGAAGTCTTCACCGGCATCTCGGGCAAGTTCGTGGCTGTCGAGGACACCGTTAAGAGCTTCAAGGCGGTAGTCGACGGCGAATATGACCACCTGCCCGAAAGCGCCTTCTACATGGTCGGCGGCATCGACGAAGCGGTCGAAAAGGGCAAGAAACTGGCAGCGGAAGCGGCTTGATTCTCTGAATAGGCTCCCTCGGCGCTATGGCGCGTAAAGGGTAACAGGATATTGGGACATGCCCCTACATTTCGAACTCGTAACCCCTGAAAAGCTCGTCCGCTCGGCCGAAGTGTATCAGGTCGTCGTGCCCGGCGCGGAAGGCGACTTCGGCGTGCTGGAGGGCCATGCGCCCTTCATGTCCACCATCCGCGACGGCGCGCTCCATATCTTCGAGAGCGCAACCTCCGCGCCCGAAACCATTGCCATCGTCGGTGGCTTTGCCGAGGTCAATGAAAAGGGTCTGACCGTCCTCGCCGAAAGCGCGGGCTGACCCGATACGCGCCTGTCCGGGCAAAAAGTCCCGGACAAGCGCAAATTCCGGTTTGCATTGGCCAAAAGCCCATGCTAACCGCCCCGCTCCTGCCCGGCGGAACACCAGGGGCAGCGCCGATAACCCGGCAGTGGACGCATAGCTCAGTTGGTAGAGCAGCTGACTCTTAATCAGCGGGTCCTAGGT
>CALMWO010000186.1 GCA_937873805.1 uncultured Hyphomonadaceae bacterium | reverse complement strand
GGGACTGGATTCTAGCACGCCAGAACGCCCGTCAAGTTGAGCCAAACTGTGGCGTCGTTGCGGCGCCGGCGCAGGTTAACGGCAGTTACCGGAACCCCATGCAGACACCAGCGTTGTTGTGTCAGTCAAACATATATCAAACGGAGCTGCACATGACCCGCACCATGTTTCTCGCGCCTGCCGCCGCATTGCTCGGCTTTGCCCTTTTGTCGGGCTGCGGAACGAATATGGAGCAGCGCGCGGCCACGGGCGCAGCGACGGGGCTGATTGTGGCCGGCCCTGTAGGCGCCGCAGTCGGCGCGGGCGTGGGAGCCGTCGTGAACGAGGCCGATGAGCAGGACGGCAAATAGCGGCATCTGAACTACTGGTGGGCTGATCGGCCGGGCGCGGACACTTTCCGCGTCCGGCCATTTCTTTGCGTTTGGGTGTGTGCGGCGCGCACCCGTGGCGTTCGGGCACTGGCGGCCCAGGCCAACAGCAAGCTAGACTATGCGGACAAACGTGGGGCCTGACATGAGCATTCGAAACACCCTGATCCTTTCGGCCGGACTTGTGGCTGCGGGTCTTTTGGCCGGCTGCGGAACGAATATGGAGCAGCGCGCAGCGACAGGGGCTGCAACCGGCCTGATCATCGCAGGCCCCGTCGGCGCGGCAGTTGGCGCGGCGGTTGGCGCGGTCGTCGACACCGCAGACGAGAAAAAATAGGCCCCGCGTTTACGCGAACGTTATCGGCACGGGCCGTGACAGCACATTGACGCTGTCACATGGCGGGGCAGAGCCCATACGCTTACACAAGGCTATCCTTACACGGACGATGCGCTTATCAGCGGGCGCGCTGCCACGCGACTGCGTTGGCGCTCGGACAGCGGACCACCGAGAATGCCCGGTCCGCGTGTGGGATGCATATGATGACGCAAGCGGTCGGAATTCTGCGCGTGGGGCTTGTTGCGGCGATTGGCGCAGGTGCGCCGGCATTCGCTCAGGACGCACGCGACACGATCGTTGTGACAGCGACACGTCAGGCCGAAGATGCGCGCGATGTGCCCCAGAGCGTGGTCGTGCTGTCAGGGCGCGATCTTTCCAGTGTCGATGGCATTGAAGACGTGGTGCAGCGTCTTGCTGGCGTGCAGGCCGCGATCTCCAATGGCTCGCAAACGACATTCCAGATTCGCGGCATGGGCGCCGTGGATCATCAGGCGCTGACGCCGAGCGCAGCAGCGGTGCATGTCGATGGCGTGTTCCTCGCCACCAACGTGCAGGCGAGCATGCTGGCTTACGATCTCGCGCGCGTGGAAGTTCTGAAAGGTCCGCAAGGCGCCGTGCAGGGCCGCAATGCCTCCAGCGGATCGGTGAACTTCATCACCGCGCGGCCGACAGACGAGGCCGAGAGCTATGCCGAGCTGTCCTATGGCAGTTTCGATCGCTGGGATGTGCAGGCCGCAACGAGCGGTGCGATAGGCGAGGGCATACGCGGACGCATCGCGGCGCGCCTGCTGAAGCAGGATGCCGGCATCGACAATGTCGGCGGCCCGGCGGAAGCGGGCGGCGTGCGCGACGAACTCGGCGTGCGTGGCTCGCTGGACTTCGATCTGGCGCCGAGCGTGGAGCTGCTGCTGCGTGCGCACTACGAGCAGGACACAGGCGTGAACCCGTCGCCGCTGAACAGCGCGCTGGCGCTTGGCGATCACCAGATTTCCGTCGGTGCGGATGGCGTGCAGGATACCGACAACCGCTTCTACGGCGCGTCTGCTGAAGCGACGGCCCAATGGGGCGCATGGGCGATCACATCGCTGACGGCGGTGGAAGGGTTCGAGCAGGACTATGGTTTTGATTTTGACGGCCAGCCCGCCGCGATCGCCAACCTGTCCTATGACCGCAAGTATCTTCAGCTGAGCCAGGAGCTGTTCGGCCGCACGTCGTGGGACGGCGGGGACGTGCTGCTTGGCGTGTCGCTCGCGGCGGACACGTTCAAGCAGGATTACCTGATCTGGTGCGGCGTGCTGAACACGTCGACGCTGGTCGGCTCGTGCCAGTATCCGGGTGCGGCTGCGCGCGTTGGCCCGACGCCCGCATCGTCCGCGCCTGCCGTCTCGCTGCTGACCAACATGAAGCAGACCCGCGACGTGGGCGCTCTCTACACGCTGGTCGATTTCGACATCAACCCGGCTGTCACGCTCACCGTGGGCGGGCGCTATACGGTCGAGCAGATCGACGGCCAGGGTTATGGTCTTCACATCTACAGCGACGGCGTGCGTGCGTTGAACAACCGGTCCGGCGTCGGGCTGGCGCGGGGCAAGAACACGATCGATGAGGGTCGGTTCACCGGAACCGCTGCTGCGAAGTGGCGGCTGTCGCCGAACGCGATGGCGTATGTCTCGTATGGCGGCGGCTACAAGAGCGGCGGCTTCAATGGCGAGGTGGCGAACAATGCTACCCACTATCAGGACGAGGGCCTGTTCAGCGCGGAGACGGTCGACAGCTACGAGATTGGCTTCAAGGGCGACATGGGCGATGCGCTGACGTTCGAAGCGGCGGTGTTCCAGCAGGACTACAGCGATCCGCAGGCGCGCATCTTTGTGGCGTTCCCGCTGCCGGGCGGCGGATTCATCACCTCCAACTCGCTGGCGAACCTCGATGCCGCAACCGTGCAGGGCGCGGAATTGTCGGCGCTGTGGCAGCCGCTGGATGGTTTCGAGATCGGCGGCAGCGTGACGGCGCTGGATACGGAGATCGAGCAGGGCGCTGACGCAAGCGGCGCAGCCAACGCGGCGACGTTCAACGGCAAGCCGCTGCCTTTCGCATCCGACCTGTCGGCAACGCTTCATGCGCGCCAGGAGTGGACGCTGAGCGGGGACATGCGCCTGTCGCTGGAAGCAGCGGCGAAATACCAGAGCGAGTATTTCCTCGACGCGGAAGGCCGCAACGACCGGCGGCAAGGGCCGGTGACGCTGATCGATGCGGCGGCGCGGCTGTCGCTTGCCGATGGAACGGAGCTGTCGCTGTGGGGGCGGAACCTGACGGACGAGGACTATGCGCTCTCCGGCTATGGCTTCATTGGCTATGACACGTTCCGGTCGATGCCTGCCACGTGGGGTGTTTCCGTGCGGGTCGAGCGCTAGGGGGCGGATTGTGCGCCACTGACAGACGTTGTCAGCAGGGTGGCGCTGGGGCTCTGGCGAACGCGCCGTGACCGGCCCATATTGCCGTCATGGCGAAATCTCCCTCCAGGACTGCGAAACCCAGCGCCTCCAAAGGAGCGCCCGGCAAGGGCGTGAGCGAGGGGCCGGGCGCAACCTTTGCGGCGAAGATCAAGGGCGCCGCGGCGATCGCGGAAGCCGAGCACGTCTGGACCCCGCACCGGCCTGAACGGACGTGGGAGAAGTTCGAAGGCGGCCGCAAATTCCGCGTCGCCTCCAGCTACGAGCCCGCCGGCGACCAGCCGCAGGCAATCAATGATCTGGTGCAGGGCGTGAAGGACAACGAGATGGACCAGGTCCTTCTCGGCGTCACCGGCTCGGGCAAGACATTCACGATGGCGAAGGTGATCGAGGCGGTGCAGCGCCCCGCGCTGATCCTCGCGCACAACAAGACGCTGGCAGCCCAGCTCTACGGCGAGTTCAAGAGCTTCTTTCCCGACAACGCCGTCGAGTATTTCGTGAGTTACTACGATTACTACATGCCCGAGGCCTACGTCCCGCGCACGGACACGTACATCGAGAAAGAGTCGTCCATTAACGAAGCCATCGATCGCATGCGGCACTCGGCTACGCGGGCGATATTGGAGCGGGATGATGTGATCATCGTGGCTTCGGTGTCGTGCATCTACGGCATCGGCTCCGTCGAAACGTATTCGGCGATGACGTTCGAACTTGCGCAGGGCGAGGCGCGCGATCCGAGGCAGGTGGCGGCGGATCTGGTGGCGCTGCAATACAAGAGGAATGATCAGGCGTTTGGACGTGGGACCTTTCGGATGAAAGGGGACACGATGGATGTCTGGCCGGTTCACCAGGAGGACCGGGCGTGGAAGATCTCGTTCTTTGGGGATGAGGTGGAGGCGATCACCGAGTTTGACCCCCTTACGGGCAAACAAACTAGGCCGATGGAGAAGATCAAGGTTTACGCGAACAGCCACTACGTCACCCCGCGCCCGACGCTGAACCAGGCGGTGGAGAGCATCAAGGAGGAGCTGCGCGGGCGGTTGGCTGTTCTGACCCAGCAGGGCAAGCTGCTTGAGGCGCAGCGCCTCGAACAACGCTGCCAGTTCGACATGGAAATGATGGTTGCAACCGGAAGTTGCGCCGGTATCGAGAACTACAGCCGCTATCTCACCGGGCGCCGCCCCGGCGAGCCGCCGCCGACACTGTTCGAATACCTGCCCGACAACGCGATGATCTTCGTCGACGAAAGCCACCAGACCATCCCGCAGCTCGGCGCGATGTTCCGGGGCGACTTCAACCGCAAATTCACCCTGTCCGAATTCGGCTTCCGCCTGCCCAGCTGCCTCGACAACCGCCCGCTGAAATTCGACGAGTGGGAAAAGATGCGCCCGCAGACCGTCCACGTCTCGGCCACGCCCGGGCCGTGGGAGCTGAACCAGACCGGCGGCGTCTTCACCGAACAGATCATCCGCCCCACGCACCTGATCGACCCGCCGGTCGAGATCCGCCCCGTCTACAAGGACAACGCCAACCAGGTGGACGACTGCATCCACGAGGTGAAGGAGACGGCGAAGAAGGGCTATCGCTCGCTGGTCACCACGCTGACCAAGAAGATGGCCGAACAGCTGACCGAGCACATGACCGAGATGGGCGTGCGCGTGCGCTACATGCACTCCGACATCGACACGATCGAGCGTATCGAGATCATCCGCGACCTGCGCCTCGGCAAGTTCGACTGCCTGATCGGCATCAACCTCCTGCGCGAGGGCCTCGATATTCCCGAGTGCGCCTTCGTCGGAATTCTCGACGCCGACAAGGAGGGCTTCCTGCGCTCCGAAACGTCGCTCATCCAGACCATCGGCCGCGCGGCGCGCAACAGTGAGGCGAGGGTGGTGCTGTACGCCGACCACATCACCGGCTCGATGGAGCGCGCGATGGCCGAGACGGCCCGCCGCCGCGCGCGTCAGGAAGCGCACAATGCCGAGTTCGGCTTCGAGCCAATCACCGTGATCTCCGGCGTGAAGGATGTGCTGGAGGGCGTCACGTCAAAGGCGGCGCAGGGCCTGCTGCCGCGCGGGCGCGACCCCAACAAGCGGGGCAAGGGCAACACGCTTCCCGGCATGGAGGAAGAAGGCTTCGAATTCATCGGCAAGGGCCACAACCTCACCCGCGTCATCGACACGCTGGAAAAGGAAATGCGCGAAGCCGCCGCCAACCTGGAATTCGAGACGGCTGCGAGATTGCGCGACGAGGTGAAGAAGCTACGCGACGTGGAGATCGGCATCGGCGTCGAGGCCGTGCTGCCGCCGGCGGATTAAAGTCCTCCACCGCCGAAGGCGGGGGAGGTGGATCGGCGCGAAGCGTCGAGACGGAGGGGGCTGTTGGAGCGAGGGGGATACGCCTTTGGTGAGGAGGGCGAGACGATGCATTTCGCGGGGGCTCGATGCGCCCTACGCAACGTGAAACGTCACCAACTGAGGGAGAATAGCGCGCCTGTTTGACGGCGTGTGATCACGCTATTTATCACGCCTTTGGTTCACAGGCTTTGGTGAGTTTGTCGCCGTATTCAGCAAAGAAAGCGGCAAGCAGCTCAACTTCGCGTGCTTGTCTGAATGTTATAGTCGCTTCGGGCGGCGCTTTAGATGCTGCGATAAATCTATCAAGCACGAACGCCTTTTCATCGTCCG
>CALMWO010000185.1 GCA_937873805.1 uncultured Hyphomonadaceae bacterium | reverse complement strand
GTGCCGGTATGCGAACACCTATGGCATGGGCATGAATGCGGGGATGGATTGCGATCTCGGTTTCACGCTGGCGCATAGCGGCGGGTATCCGGGCTATGGGTCGAACCTGCTGCTGCTGCCTGATCAGGGCGTCAGGCTATTCGTGTTCGCCAACCGGACCTATGCGGGGCCCTCGGTGACCAACCGGCTGGCGGCGCTGGAGCTGCACAAGGCGGGTGTCCTGAAGGGGCACGCAATCGCGGTGAGTGCGCCGCTGGCGGCTGCCTACAAGGCTGCGGGGGCGATGTATCGTGCGGGCGACCTGGAGTCTGGTCGCGCGATGCTGGCGATGAACTTTCTGATGGATCGTTCGGCTGAGAACTGGAAGCTTGAGTTCGAGCGGATCAAGGAGACGGTCGGGGCGTGTGGCGCAGCGGAGCCGATCAAGGCGACGGGCGCGATGACGGGAGAGTTCTCGTGGGCCTGCGAGCGCGGCGTGATCGAGGGCGTATTGCAACTGGCGCCGACGCATACGCCGGGCATCCAGTCACTAGAGCTTGAGATTGCCAAGCCGGCAGAGTGAAGGCTTCAGGCCTTCAGGTTGAGCAGCGAGAGGAATTCGCGGCGCAGGGTAGGGTCTTTCAGGAAGACGCCGCGCATCACCGAGTTGATCATCTTGGTGGCGTTGTCGCGTACGCCGCGCCAGTGCATGCAGAAATGGTCTGCCTCCATCACGACGGCGAGGCCATCGGGACGCAGCTTGTCGCCGAGGAGGTCGGCCATCTGTGTGATGGCCTCTTCCTGGATTTGCGGACGCGACATGATCCATTCAGCGAGACGCGTGTATTTCGACAGGCCGATGATGTTGGAATCCTGGTTCGGCATCACGCCGATCCAGAGCCGGCCCATGATCGGGCAGAGGTGATGGCTGCAGGCTGAGCGCACGGTGATCGGGCCGACGATCATCAGCTCGTTCAGCATCGCGGCGTTGGGAAATTCCGTAACAGACGGCGGCGGGATGTAACGGCCGTGAAAGACTTCCTGCAGGTACATCTTGGCGACGCGCTTGGCGGTGTCGTGTGTGTTGTGGTCGGTCTCGGTGTTGATGACGAGGCTTTCGAGGACGGCCTTCATCTTGCCCTCGACCTCGATCTGGAGGGCTTCGAGTTCGCCCGGTTCGATGAAGGCGGCGATGTTGTCGTTGGCGTTGAAGCGGCGCTTCGCCTTGACGATGCGCGCGCGGATGCGGGCGGAAACGGGCTGGTCGTCGGCGGGTGGGTTGATGCGATCGGTCATGGCCCAAATCATATGACGCAGGTGGAGGGCGCCGTCGATGCCGGACCTTAGCCATAGGGCGGCCGGGGTTTTGGGGGCCGGCCCGCGGGCGGGTTGAAACCATGCGTCCCAACGCCCATTTGGCGACGATGCTCACACATGATAGCTCCCCCGGAATGGCCAATAAACCTATGCCAAATGATCCTTTGGGCGCCGGCGACGACTTCGTCGCGACGTTTCAGGTCGAGGATACCTCGGTCCGCGGACGCATTGCGCGTCTGGGGGATGGGGTGCTCGATCCTATTCTCAAGCGGCACGATTATCCGCGCTGGGCGGCTCACCTGCTGGGTGAGGCGGTGACGCTGGCTGTGCTGGTGTCGGCCTCGCTGAAATTCGACGGCAAGGTGCTGGTGCAGGCGCAGGGCGGCGGCCCGGTGCCGCTGATGGTGGCCGAGGCGCGCTCCGATGGCGGCGTGCGCGGCTATCTGCGCCTCGACAAGCCCAAGTGGGATAATCTCGACCGGATCAACAAGGGCCAGCGGCCGCACACGCCGCAGGTGCTTGGCGCGGGCGTGCTCGCGCTGCTGCTGCAGCCGAACGATCCCGAACAGGCGCCGTGGCAAAGCCTTGTGCCGATTGAAGGCGCGACGCTGGCTGACTGCGCGCAGACCTGGTTCGCTCAGTCGGACCAGATCCCGACGCGCGTGCGGCTGACGGTAGCGGAAGTGTCCGAGCCGGGCGGCACCAAACGGTGGCGTTCGGGCGGCGCGATGATCCAGCAGGTTGCGCCGGATGCGGCGCGTGGCGAAACCGAAGAACAGTGGGACAATGCGCGCCACCTGTTCGACACGATCACCGATCTCGAGCTGGCCGACCCGGATCTGTCGTCTGCCGAGCTGCTGCTGCGTCTTTTCCACGAGAGCGGCGTGCGGCTGGAGCCGCCGAAAGTGCTGAGCGACAAGTGTACGTGCTCGGACGAGAAGCTGCTGACGACGCTGCGCGCGATGCCGCGGGAAGAGATCGTGACGCTGGCGGATGCGGATAACGCGATCACGGCGGACTGCCAGTTCTGCGGCAGGCTGTACCGCTTTCCGGTCGACACGATCTGACCTGACGCGGGTGCGCTTTCTGGCGCGCCCGCTGTCGGCGGCTTGATGCAGGTCAAACGCTGCGGAGCACTCCCGCGTTTCCATTCCTCCATAATTTACATGGAGGGAGCGGATGCTCGGGAGAATTGTGCTTACAGGGATTGTCGCTTGCAGCGTTGCTCTGCCGTCATGGGCGGAAGAGGGCAGCGCGGAAAAAGGCGTCGCCTATGCTGTCGCCATGTGCAGTTCCTGCCATGCCGTGACAGCCGATCAGGCTGCTTCGCCGAACGCGGCGGCCAAACCGTTTCGGTCGATCAAGCTGGCGGATTCGTCCGGGGCGGGCCTGACGGGGTGGTTCAACACGGCGCATCCGAATACGGGCCGCATACTCAAGGACAGTCAGGGCGATGACATTGCCGCGCTGATCAAAAGCTTGACGAGCGCAGAGCCCCAGTGAGGCGACGAGCCCTGGGTGGAGCGCCGTAGGAAGCTTTGATTCAGGTGAACCGCCTAGTTCGGGCGGCGCTCGTCATAGGGGCTGTCGAGAGCGAAGAGGGGAATCTTTGCTTCGAAGGCGCCGCCGTTTTCATCCTCGAACTGATACGCGCCCTGCATGAGGCCGGAGGGCGTCGTGAGGGGGCAGCCGGAGGTGTATTCGAAGCTGGCGCCGGGGCGAAGGACAGGCTGCTGGCCGACGACGCCTTCGCCTTTGACCTCCTGCATGCGGCCGTCGCCATCGGTGATCTTCCAGTGGCGCGTCATCAGCTGGAGCGTGTGCTTGCCGCGGTTCTCGATCTCGACATGGTAGGCCCAGAGGAATTTATCGTCTTCAGGCGAGCTTTCGGCATCGATGAAGACCGGGCGCACGCGAATGATGACACCGTCAGTTATCGCCTCGAAGGAAGGTGCGCGCGCCAATGACTCTTCACCTCTGAATTTCGCTCTGCCCGAGCATATCGAAGGCCAAGGCATACAAGAAGGGGCGCGAACCTCAAGTGTTCGCGCCCCTTGCAGATGTGAAACGATTGTTTGGCTTTACGCGTGGTTATTGCGCGGGAGCCGGAGCAACCTTCTGGATGAAGTCGCCTTCGATCTCGAATTTCACATCGTCGCCGATCATGCCGGCGAGATAGGTGAGACCGAAGTCGGCGCGGTTGAACGAGCCAGTGGCGGAGAAGCCGATGGCCGGGACCTTGCCGAACGGATGCGAGGCGGTTTCGCCCGAGAAGGTGACGTCGAGCGTGACCGGCTTGGTGACGCCTTTCAGTGACAGGTCGCCGGTGACTTTCGCCGAACGCTCGCCCGACGGCTCAACCGAGGTCGAGACGAAGGTGATGGTCGGGAATTGCTTTGCATCGAGGAAGTTGGTCGAGTTGGCGAGATCGTCTTCCCACGACTTGAACTTGGTGCCCGGGTGGTTGGTCACGTAGTCGGCCGGGTAGCCGGCGAGGATGTCCGACGCCTTGATGGTGGCGGAGACTTTCGAGGCGGCGATATTGGCCGGGTCGAACGAGACGGTCGCGTCGTAGGTGCGGAACTTCAGGCCGTAATAGGACAGGCCGAGGTGATGCAGCTTGAACTCGACCGAGGCGTGGGTCGGGTCGACGGCGTAGTCGCCAGCCGGGGCGGCGATGGTGATCGGCGCGGGCGCGGTGATTTCTGCGGTGGCGATGGTTGGCGTGGCCGCTTCAGGGGCGGGAGCCGGGCTGCAGGCGGCGAGCGCGAGGATGATGAGGCTGGCGCCGGCGAAAAGCGGTTTCATGTGGCAAACGATCCTTCAATGACAGAACGTCCCCCGCCGCACGGAGGTTGCGGCGTTTGCGTTGTGCCGTTGATATGGAGTAATTAGTTGCGACTGCAACAAAAAACGTTGCAATCGCAACTAAACTCAGGACTCAGGCCCGCTGATGGACCGGCCGGGGGCCGGTTTGCCTAGCCCGAGGACCTAGCCCAGGGCCTGTTCCAGGTCTTCGGCGATGTCCTCGGGGTCTTCGAGGCCGACCGAGAGGCGGAGCCAGGTGTTGTCGAGGCCGATGGCCGCGCGTTCGTCATCCGTGAGGGTGCGGTGCGTGGTGGTGGCCGGGTGGGTGATGAGCGACTTCGAGTCTCCGAGGTTGTTGGAGATGTCGATCAGGTTGAGCTTGTTGAGCGCGGCATAGGCTGGCTCCAGTCCGCCCTTCACCGAGATGGCTAGCATGGAGCCGCCGCCTTCGGGCATCTGCGCCGCATGGATGTTGTGATGCGGGTGGTCGCTGCGGCCGGGATAGCGGACGGCGGCGACCTTTTTGTTGGTGGCGAGGCGGTCTGCGATCGCACGAGCGTTGTCGCTCATGCGGCGAACGCGCAGGTCCATCGTTTCGAGGCCTTTCAGCACCACCCACGCATTGAACGGCGAGAGGGAGGGGCCAGTGTGGCGGTAGTATTGCTGGAGATCATCCTCGATCTTTTTCGTCTTGCCGAGGATGGCGCCGCCAAGCGTGCGGCCCTGTCCGTCCATGTGTTTGGTCGTCGAATAGACGACCCAGTCAGCGCCGAGCGCGAGCGGTTTCTGCAGGATGGGCGAGGCGAAGACGTTGTCGACGATGAGTTCGCCGCCGGCTGCGTGGGTGAGGTCAGCCACGGCGCGTATATCGACCGCGTCGAGCAGCGGGTTGGACGGCGTCTCGATGATGGAGAAGCGGCAGGGCTTCGCCATGGCCCGTTCCCAGTCGCCGAGGTCGGAGCCGTCGACCCAGGTCACGTCGACGCCCATTTTGGGCATGACGTTCTTGAGGATCCAGATGACGGACGAGAACAGCTGGCGCGGGGCAACGATGCGGTCGCCGGGCTTCACCGGCGCGACCAGCATGGTGTGGATCGCGGCCATGCCCGACGCTGTGGCGCGGCAGTCTTCGGCGCCTTCGAGCTGGGCGAGGCGTTCCTCGAACATGCGGACGGTCGGGTTGGCGTAGCGCGAGTAGATGTAGCCGGGCTCGTCGCCAGCCATGCGGGCCGACTGTTGTTCCGGGCTGTCATATACAAATCCCGAATTGAGATAGAGCGCTTCGGAGGTCTCGCCGTATTGCGAGCGTGTGGTTCCGCCGCGGACCATCAAGGTCTGCGGGCGCCAGGATTTGGGTTTTCCGGCTTTTGTTTCTTTGGTCATGGCGGCTGCCTTTCTTTGAC
>CALMWO010000184.1 GCA_937873805.1 uncultured Hyphomonadaceae bacterium | reverse complement strand
TGGCGCGGCCTGCAGCGGTTTTTGCAATATTTGGAGGCAAAATCCCTAGGACCCCCCGGATGAACGCCATTCTCCGTCGCGAAATGCTTCAGGCGCGCGCATCAGGCGCGCGGGGATAGGAGATTGGGCGGTTTCGGAATTCCTTATGTAGGTTTTCTGTTCCGTTGCGCCTCAGACCCCAAGCTGCAAACGTCACGCGCTTCACCGGGCGTCAGCATAAGCCGAGCGGACGCCCTTCCATCAGGCCTTGCCCACGCAACCTGGAGACTCGTTTGCCGAAGCACCTGCGACACGGCGATCCCCAAAGGATACGACCGTTTAGAAGTTTATGCGAATCGTTGCCTTCACTTCGCGCGGCTTCTCAAGGATTCCGTCGGTACCGCTCGCGCTGATGCGGAGAGATTGAAAGACGACTTCGTTGGTGATGTTGGTCATGGCCACGGTCAAGCTAAAGCTCTCATCGGGGGGGCTGAACGAGATCTGGCCATTGAGCAGCGAATAGGGCTTTTGCGAAAAATTGTTGCTAAAGTCGTAATAGATTCGGTCGCTGCGATAGAAATTGAGATTCGCGCCAAAGCGGCCCACTCTGTATTCGTGAGACCAGTCCGCAGCTAGGTTCATGGCCGCCCGCGGCGCTAGCACGATACGGTTGCCTGAGGCGTCAAAGATGATGGCAGTGTTTCCGGCGCCGTTTGCGTTGGATACGAAGCCCTGGGCGAGGGGGAATTCCTCGTATTCGCCATGGAGATACGAGAATTTGCCGGTGAAATTCAGGTCGCGCGTGGGCATCACAGTGAGTTCGAGCTCGCCGCCGTAGATTTTGGCGCTCGCAGCATTCTGTAGCAGCACGAGGTGGGCACCTCCATCAACCTCTCGACATTTTGCGGATGATTTGATTCATTGTACCTGACGGGAGGCTGTGATGCGTCAGGCGGGATTGTTCGGTTTATCGGATCATTTGAAGCGGTTGTCGGCCTATGGCGACCCGCTGGAGCAACTGGGGCGGATCATCGACTTCGAGGCGTTTCGCCCGACGTTGACGGCGGCGCTGTCCTATGGGGATGGGGCGAAGGGCGGTCGCCCGCCGTATGATCCGGTGGCGATGCTCAAGGTGCTGGTTTTGGCAGCTCAGAACAATGTTGCCGATGCACGGATGGAGTATCTTATCCGCGACCGGCTCAGCTGGTTGCGGTTCCTTGGCTTCGACATTGGCGCGGCGACACCCGATGCCAACACCATCCGGCTGTTCCGCGAGAAGCTCACCGAGGCGGGAGCGCTCGACGCGGTGTTCGCCGATTTTGACCGCCAACTCAAGGAACGCGGCTATCTCGCCATGGGTGGTCAGATCGTCGATGCGACGCTGGTGGCCGCGCCCAAGCAGCGCAACACCGCGCCCGAGAAGGATGCGATCAAGGCGGGCAAAACAGCCAGCGAGATATGGCCTGACGAGCCCGCCCGGGCGGCGCAAAAGGATACGGACGCGCGCTGGACTGTGAAGTTCGCCAAGGCCAAGCCGATGGCGAACGGCAAGCCCGGCATCGACATCGCCATCCCGAGCTTTGGCTATAAGAACAGTATCTCGATCTGCCGGACCTTCGGCTTCATCCGCAAATGCAAGGTCACCGATGGCGCCCGGTTCGACGGGCGAATGCTCCGCGATGTCGTCACCAGCGACAACACCGCGTCGGATGTCTGGGCCGATACCGCCTATCGCAGCCAGGCCAACGAGGCATGGCTCAAGCGGCAGAGCCGGGTCAGCCGTATCCATCGCAGGAAGCCGAGGGGCAGACCGATGCCCGAGCGGACCGCCAAGGCCAACGCCGCCAAATCGAAAGTCCGCGCCCGCGTCGAGCACGTCTTCGCCCGGCAGAAAGACCAGATGGGCCTGTTCATCCGCACCATCGGCATCAAGCGCGCCGAAGCCAAGATCACGCTCGCCAACCTCGTCTACAACATGCACCGTCTGATCTTCCACGAACGACGAGCTGCCATGGGATAAGTGCGCCCAGAACGCAGGAAAAGCACTGAAAACCGGCGGCACACAATCACACAGGGCTTGAAATCACGCCAAATCCGACGCCGCAAACCCAATTCTGATCAAATCACCGGGTTGATGGAGGTGCCCACCTGCCGGTGATGATGGCAGCATAAGTTTGGCCGCCGATATGGGGCGTCACTCCGGTCGGGTTACGCCATCCCTGCATGACGCCCCATATCGGCAGTTCGAGGAAACAACCGGCAGACGATCCACTTATCCGTTGCCGATCCCTGTTCAGACCAACCGAGCCACCTCTTTCAGGCCAGCTCGACACCGAATAACGAGAGGAATTGGCGCGCTGTAGCCGAGGTGGATTCCCGGTTCCATGCTAGCGCGAAACTCACGGAAGATAGTTTTTGGGCCTTCCGGGGAACCTTGAGGTTCCGGAATGTGGCGCCATCGATAGACAGGTGCCGGGCTGAGGCCGGAACAATGGCGACTCCTTCGCCACAGGCGAC
>CALMWO010000183.1 GCA_937873805.1 uncultured Hyphomonadaceae bacterium | reverse complement strand
TCCGTGGCGGCCGTGCCTGTCATGCCGGCGAGTTTGCCGTAGAGGCGGAAGTAATTCTGGAAGGTGATCGATGCCATGGTCACGTTTTCAGCCTGGACTGCGACGTGTTCCTTGGCTTCGATGGCCTGGTGCAGGCCTTCGGAATAGCGGCGGCCCTGCATCATGCGGCCGGTGAATTCATCAATGATGACCACCTGGCCATCCTTGACGATGTAGTCCTTGTCCTTCTGGAACAGCTTGTGGGCGCGCAGGGCCTGCTGCATATGATGGACGATGGTGACATTGGCCGCATCGTAGAGATTGTCACCCTTGAGCATGCCGGCGGCTGCAAGAATGCGCTCCAGGTGCTCGTTGCCCGCTTCGGTGAGCGAGATCGATCGCTGCTTTTCATCCAGATCGTAATCTTCAGACGTCAGTTCCGGAATGAAGCGGTCGAGCGCGTTGTAAAGATCGGACTTGTCATCAGCCGGGCCGGAGATGATGAGCGGCGTGCGCGCTTCGTCCACGAGGATCGAGTCCACTTCGTCGACGATGGCGTAGGCGTGGCCGCGCTGCACCATCTCTTCCAGGTGGTACTTCATGTTGTCGCGGAGATAGTCGAAGCCGAATTCGTTGTTGGTGCCGTAGGTGATGTCGCAGGCGTAGGACGCGCGGCGCTGCGCATCATCGAGGCCGTGGACGATCTTGCCGACCGACATGCCGAGGAAGCGGTAGACCTGACCCATCCAGTCCGCGTCGCGGCTGGCGAGGTAGTCGTTGACGGTGATGACGTGAACGCCGCGGCCTTCAAGGGCGTTGAGGTAGACCGGCGCCGTGGCGACCAGCGTCTTGCCCTCGCCGGTGCGCATCTCGGAAATGCCGCCCTTGTGCAGGACCATGCCGCCGATCAGCTGGACGTCGAAATGCCGCAGACCGAGGGAGCGCTTGGCGGCCTCCCGGACGGTCGCGAAGGCTTCCGGAAGGATGTCGTCCAGCTTGGCGCCGTTGGCGACCTGCTGGCGGAAGTCCCGGGTGCGCTGCTTGAGGGCGTCGTCGGACAGCGCCTCGGTCACCGGCTCGAGCGCATTGATGCGCTGGATGATGGCCTTGTAGGGACGGATCTTGCGTTCGTTGACGGAACCAAAGAGTTTCGTGGCGATCCCGAGCATTCAGATATTCCGCTGCCAGCCTGCCGCGATGGTCGCGGGCCCCTAGGTATATAGTGTATCCGGGGGAGTTTTCCGGCCTCGGCTACGCCAGCGCCGCACCGCTGAAATTCCTCGGAAAACTACCGGGGAAACTCCCTCGACTTGCGCATTGGCGACACGTAAGGACCAGCTTACCCAGTGTCAATCTTGGCACTGGTAGCCCTGACCGCCTGAAGACAGCTTTAACAGCTTGAGGAGACCGGGAATGGCTTTTGGGACACGCTTCAGCGGCGCCGCAGCGGCCGCCCTGCTGGCCTGCCTGACCCTGTCGGGGTGCGGTGGCGACCAGGCGCCTGCCGATAGGGAAGCCGCCAGCGGCGATCCCTCGGCCGAGGCGGCAACCGTTAACGGCCAGACCATCTACGTCTCGGACGTCGAAATGGAGGCCCGGATGAAGGGCCTCGTCCGGGAAGGCGAGACGCTGGAACCCGAGAGCGCCGAGTTCAACGAAATCCTCGACCAGCTGATCGAGATCAAGCTGCTCGCCATGGAGGCGCTCTCCCGCGGGCTGGATGAGGAACCCGAGGCGCGCCACCGGCTGCAGACGGCGCGCGACAATATCCTGGGCAATATCCTGCTCGAGCATGTCGCCGACGAGAAAGTCGACGAGGCGGCGATCCGCAAGATGTACGACGCGCAGGTTCAGCTGCTGGTGCTGGATGACGAGGCGCATGTCCGTCACATCCTGGCGCCCACGAAGGAAGCCATCGATGCCGTGGCTGCCGAGCTGAAAGCGGGCGCCGAGTTCACGGTGTTGGCCTCGAAGCGCTCGACCGACCAGGCGACCCGCATGGACGGCGGCGACCTTGGCTACATGACGGTCGACGATGCGACGCCGGAATTCGCCAAGGTGATCCGCTCCACGCCAAGCGGCGGCATCTCCCGGCCATTCGAAGACCAGATGGGCTGGCACGTGGTGAAGATCGACGAGGTGCGGAAGGAACAGCCGCCCTCGATCGAAGAACTGCGCGGGCCGATCGTCCAATTCCTGCGGCGCACCCAGCTTGAGGAAATCCTCAAACAGCTGCGCAGCGAGGCGGAGATCAGCAAGAAAACCAGCCCGCGCAATTCCCGGCTGGATGAGCCGCGCGCGGCGCCTGCGCCTGCTGCGCCAGCGGCAGCTCCGGCAGTTGCGCCGCAGCCGGAGGCACCGGCGCCGGCTGTGGCCACGCCAGACGCAGGCGCTGCTCCGGCGACAACCGCGCCAGCTCCGGCAACGCCAGCCCCGGCAACACCTGCGCCAGCGAAGCCGGCACCGGCCGCGACGCAGCCCAAGCCGGTTGTTGCCCCTCCGGCCACGGCGCCCGCAACCGTGCCGGCAACGCCGTCTCCAACACCACCGTCCCAGTAGAAAGTTCCGCGCCGTGGCCAGCAATATGGACCTGCCCGTATCCCCGCTCGCACCGGAGCGGTTCCCGGTTTTGCCGAAGGTCGGCGGCATTGAACTGACGACGCATTCGCTTGGCCTTTACAAGGGCAAGGTGCGTGACGATCTTCTGGTCGTGCATTTTCCGCAGGGCGCGTCTGTCGGCGGCATCTTCACCAATTCATCGACGCGGTCGGATGATGTCGACTGGTGCCGCGCCGCGCTGAAAGCGGGTGGCGGACGCGCGCGGGTGCTGGTGGTCAACACGGGCAATTCCAACGCGTTCACGGGTGCGGCTGGCATCGCCAAGAACCGCGCGACGATTGCCTCGGCCGTCAAGAAGTCGGGCTGCACGGATCACGAGGTCTTCGTGTCGGCGACAGGCGTGATCGGCGAGCCGCTGCCCGCGCATATCGTGTCGGGCGGGGTCGAGACCGTCTGGGAAAAACTGGGCGCGCCCGACTGGGAAAAGGTCGCCAACTGCATCCGCACCACAGACACGTTCGCCAAGGCGTCAGGCGAGATTGTCGATCTGAACCGCCGCAATGTGGCGATCGTGGGCGTCGCCAAAGGATCTGGCATGATCCAGCCCAACATGGCGACGACGCTGAACTACATGTTCACGGACGCGAACCTCGGCCCCAAAGTGTGCCAGGCGCTGATCTCCAAACTGGGCGATCTCACCTACAATTGCATCACTGTCGACAGCGACACCTCGACGTCTGACACGCTGCTGTTCTTTGCAACGGGCGCTGCCGGCGGCGAGCCGATCGACAATCCCGATGATCCGCGTCTTGAAGGCTTCATCGAGGCGATGCACCGCGTGCTTCTGGACCTTGCCACGCAGATCGTGCGGGACGGCGAGGGCGCGACCAAAATCATCGAGATCACGGTCGAGGGCGCTGCCAGCGACGCTTCGGCGAAGACCATCGCGTGCTCGATCGCCAATTCGCCGCTGGTGAAGACGGCGATTGCAGCCGGCGACGCCAACTGGGGTCGTGTCGTGATGGCAGTCGGCAAGACGGCCGAGCCGGTTGAACGTGACCGCATCTCGCTGTGGTTCGGCGACCATCTGGTGGCCAAGGACGGCGCGCGCGCGGCGGATTATTCGGAAGAGAAAGCCACCCGTACCGTTTCGGGACAGGAGGTTTTCATCCGCGTCGATGTTGGCGTTGGGCGCGGAACGGCCCGCGTCTGGACCTGCGATCTCACCGATGGTTACGTGAAGATAAACGGAGCCTACAGAAGTTGATCCTGCACCTGCACGCCACGCTTACCTCGATATGACACAAGGGTCGGACGCAAAGCCGCTGGTTCTCGTTGCCGCGGTGGCGTTGATTCGAAGGGACGGGCGTTTGCTGCTTGCGCAGCGGCCCAAGGGAAAAGCGATGGCGGGTCTCTGGGAATTCCCAGGCGGCAAGGTCGAAGCCGGTGAAAGCCCTCAGGGAGCGCTCGCGCGCGAACTGATGGAAGAGCTGGGCATCGCCGTTTCCGAGGCCGACATGGAAGCCTTTTCCTTCGCTTCGCATGCCTATGAGAAATTTCACCTGCTCATGCCGGTCTTCATTGCCCGGCGTTGGGAGGGCGAGGTCGAAGCCCGGGAGGGGCAGCAGCTCGCATGGGTGTCAGCCGCGGAGATCAGGAGCTATCCAGCGCCTGAGGCTGATCTGCCCCTGTTCGAGAGATTCATCGATTGGTCGAAAGCGAGCCGCACATGAAAACGACGAAAGCTCTCCTCCGATTTCTTCGTGACCGTTCCGGCGCAACAGCGATCGAATACGGCCTGATCGCAGCCGTTATCTGCGTTGCCGTCATTGGCGGCGTCAGCTCGCTGGGCCAGTCGGCGAACGGCGCTTTCGTGGACCTCAAGGACAAGGTCGAGGCGGCTAGCTAGTAGGGCCGGTCTTTTCGCCAGCTTTCTGTTCTTTCACACCCAGAGCATCGGCAAGGCGCACGCTTGCGCTGCCAGGTCGTTTTGCCTTGGGTTGATCGGGGCCAGGGGCCCAGCCTGACAGCGTGACAAACTCGAATGTTGCACGGACGCGGCCGTCAGGGTCGGAGAAGCGCTGCGCGTAGATGTCCATCGCTCGCATCAGGATGCCGCGCGTCAGCGCAGGGTTGGTGCGGTTGGCGAAGGCGGCTGTTTCACCCATGCCGCGCAGGTCGGTCAGCAGTTTCAGCGGATGGGCATAACGCACCGTGCGCGCGTCATTGTCTGCGACCGGCATGGCGAATTGCGTGCGCTGGAGCAGGCCTGCAGCATCGATCACATCCAGCATGGGGGACACCCGGTTGGCTGCGCCGCCGCGGATTTCCTCTTCGGCGGCCAGCAGTGACTGGCGCAGTTCCGTCAGCGTCCGGCCGCCCAGGACTGTCGCGATGAAAAGACCGTCCGGCTTCAGCGCGCGGCGGATCTGAATCAGCGCGCCGGGCAGATCGTTGACCCAGTGCAGCGACAGAGCCGAGACGATGAGATCGAACGACTGGTCCTGGAAAGGTAGCGCTTCCTCGTCAGCCACCTGATGCCCGAAGGCGGGGGAAAGGTCGGCCGATACGATCTCGCTGATCCGGCTGGCAACCAGCGGATCGGATGTCAGCGCGCGCGCCAGCGTGCCGTCATGGGCGCCAAGATCGAGCACGCGGTCAAACCGGCGATTGATCGCCGACAACCGCAACGCAATGTCTTCCGCTGCCGCCTGTTTCAGGAAAGAATAGTCCGCATAGCCGGCCGCCGCCCGACCGCGCCTTTGAGCGTGAAGGGAGCGGTCGAATATCCGCATGGGGTTTGCGGGGGGAGCGGGGGTTGGACCAGTCATCGCCGGACTATGTAGCGATTTCGCGCGCGAAGGATAAGACGCAGCGCAAGCATAAGGCGCGAAGCAAACGTCGCGGGCCGGGTGTGGCCGGGCTGATCTGGCCGCAGCGGTCGCTGATCACCAATCGCGAGGTGGCCG
>CALMWO010000182.1 GCA_937873805.1 uncultured Hyphomonadaceae bacterium | reverse complement strand
ATCAGCTCGGTCACCGGGTGTTCAACCTGCAGGCGCGTGTTACTTTCGAGGAAGTAGAAATTGCGCGCGCCATCGACGATGAACTCGACGGTGCCTGCGCTGTCGTATTGCACGGCCTTGGCCAGCGCGACCGCCTGCTCGCCCATCGCCTTGCGCGTCTCGGGCGTGAGGAAGGGCGATGGCGCCTCTTCGAAGACTTTCTGGTTGCGGCGCTGGATCGAGCACTCGCGCTCGTTCAGGTAGATGATGTTGCCATGCTTGTCGCCGAGCACCTGGATCTCGATGTGGCGCGGCTGGTCGACGAACTTCTCGATGAAGATGCGGTCATCGCCGAACGAAGCGATGGCTTCGGCGCGTGCGCCTTCAAAGCCTTCCTTGGCTTCGGCCGCGTTGAACGCGATGCGCAGGCCCTTGCCGCCGCCGCCCGCCGACGCCTTAATCATCACCGGATAGCCGATCGAGTCAGCGATCTTCACCGCCTCTTTCGAGTCGTTGATCAGGCCCATATGGCCCGGCACCGTGCTGACGCCTGCTTCCGCGGCAAACTTCTTGGATGTGATCTTGTCGCCCATCGCCTCGATGGCGTGCGGGTTCGGTCCGATGAAAACGATCTTCTCGTCCTGCAGACGTTTGGCGAAACCGGCATTCTCCGAAAGGAAGCCGAAGCCCGGGTGGACGGCTTCCGCGCCAGACTTGCGCACGGCGTCCACGATCTTGTCCTGAACGAGATAGCTCTGCGCCGCTGGCGAGCCGCCGATGTGGATCGCCTCGTCGGCCATATCCACCGCCATGGAGCCAGCGTCGGCGTCCGAATACACGACGACCGTTTTTACGCCCATGCGCCGCGCGGTCTTGATGACCCGGCAGGCGATTTCCCCACGGTTTGCGATGAGGATTTTCGAAAACATCTGCGACCCCGGCAGCCTAGGAACTGTGACGGCAAAGTCACTAAAAGCCACGTCTGGTCAAGGCAATCCGCCAAACTGTCCCGTCTTTGGCGAACGGGCGGCGATAGGGTGGGCATTGCCTTGAGCAGGACCGATTTTCAGAGCCCATTAACCAGCGCAACCGAAGAATCCGGCGCAGATTGCAGGGTCGGACAGGACGCGCGCCATGATGTTCTTCGGCAGACACGGCTGGACCGGCGAAACCGGCCGCACCTACACATTCAAGTGCGCGCTGACCAAGAACGGCATCCCGAACGATTCCGGCGGCATCTATGTCTTCGTTCGCCGCCGCTTCGGCTTCTTTCTCCAGGCGCTTTATGTCGGCAAGGCCGCCAACCTGCGCGGCCGCCTGATCGGGCATGAGAAGTGGGGCAAGGCCTGGTGGATTCTCGGCGCGACCGAGCGCCATGTGATGCGCGTCGCAACCGAAGAAGAACGCCGCAAGATCGAGGAAGACCTGATCCGCGGCCTCAAACCGAGAATGAACGACGTCCAGATGCCGCGCTGCGAGGACGATGCCCCAAACACGCCCGAGCTTCGCCGCTGGTGGCAGGTCCGCCGCGATGTCGCCAACTGGTTCGCCGGCGTGTTCGGCATGAAGCGGAAGCACGACCACGAAGGTCATGCGCACGAACACAAGCAACCGAGCCACAAGAAAGCCGCTCCGGCAAACAACGGCTTCTGGAGCTAGCCTCCAAACGATGCGCGAACGGAGCAACGTCGCCCCGCCCGCCATTCAGTTGAGTAAGCTCTCGTCAGCCTGCTGCGAGCGCTACTCGCCGTCCGACGTATCCACACCCGCGAAAATCGGCTTGCCCGGCGGATGGGGACGTCCCTGGCGATCAAGCTCACGCGCGCCGCCCATGATGCCAGGAAACGCGTAATTTCCTTCGTGACAGGCGTACTCGTAAAGCGGCTCTGACGCTCGGAGCGCCATCTCTCCGCCCCAGGACTCCTTGTAAAGGAGCGGGTCCTCAACCTTGAACTCGTAATAGATCTCGCCATCGGACCAGCGCGTGTAGCGCTCTGTCACCTTGCCGTCCTTCGAGATGTAGGAGCGCTGCTTCGGATGCGAGTTGGTCGTCTGCACCACCAGCGTATTGCCTTCGTACCAGCCCACCGAGTCACCACCCCAGCGCGGTATCTCTTTCATGCTCGGCTTCGCCTCGGCGGCCGACTTCACGATCGGGATCACGCGCACATCGTGGATCATCTCCGTCAGCATCATCACCGAGTTCGGCGTCTGAACGATCTGATAGGTGTTATTGTACAGGCTGTTGCTGAGGACCGGGCCTGCTCCGCCCGAAAAGCTCATGATGCAGCGCTCGGCAAGCGGACGCACCTCGTAGTCGTCGTACGTGTTGGTCCGCGTATTCGCCGCGACGCCAGCTTCCGTGTACGGGATCATCCCATTCGCAGGAAACGTTATCCAGGAGGACCGGTATTCGCCCTTCACCTTCGCGTAGCTGGCGCCCGGATCCATCCAGAATGTGTTGTAGCCACGGTCCGGGTTCTTGTCCGCCAGCAACTCGGCTGACGACTTCTCATCGACCTTGGATGCAACCGACTCCTCGCGGGTCGCGGCGATGACAGGAACCTTCCTCGCCAGCGCGATGGCTTCCTGCTCGGTCAGCACTAGCTTGGGCGCAGTGCTCGGGCGCTGCATGGATGTAAGCGATGTGTTGTTCCAGTAGCCCTGCAGATCCGGCACGCCCCAGCTTGTCTTGGGCTGCACGAAACCTGCGGCGGCCGTCTGCGCGTAGGCGACCGGTGAGATCGCTACACCCAGGACCGACAAGACGGTCAACGCTTTCATCGAGACTCCTCCTCCATTGTTGGCCCACCTTTGCCGCCAAGCAGCCTGGTGACTCTTCAGTGTCCTCGAGATGGATCTGGAAAAGCGTTGTCTTCAGACGAGAGCTGACGAGTGGCCCAACCAACCAAGCTCAAGACCTGCAGCATCTCAATAACGGCGCCGCGCCCAACAATGTTGTTGAGTTTACCGCGCCTGTCGACGTGGGTGACGTAGTGGAAAGCCGGCCTGAAAAGGCAAACAGACAACAAGAGGCCGTGAGCAGACCGATAGCGATCTAGAATGGCGCCGGATAAGGCGCAGGCCGACCCGACAGAACAGCCTCGATGTTGTCGAGCGAGTTGTTCGCCATTTCCGTGCGGGATTCTATCGTCGCCGTTCCAACGTGCGGAAGCAGGAATGTATTCGGCAGGTCATTGATACGCGTGTCGTAGTTCGGCTCGTTTTTGAAAACGTCCAGCCCTGCCGCAACCAGCTGACCCGACTTCAGCGCATCGATCATCGCGTCTTCATCGACCAGATTGCCCCGTGCCGAGTTCACGAACAGCGCGCCCTTCGGCAGCTTCGCGAACCTTTCCGCCGTCATGATGACGCCCTGCCCGCCGGGCAGGTTCAAGCTCAGCACCCGGCAGTGCGGCAGCATCTCATCCAGCGATGCGAAATAGCGTGCGCCGTTTTCCAGATCCGGCGAAAGCCGGTTGCGGTTATGATACAGCACCGGCATGCGGAAGCCACGGCAACGTTCCGCCACCCCGCGCCCGATCCGCCCCATCCCGACAATGCCGAGCGTCTTGCCGGTAAGATCCGTGCCGAGGCCATCGAAGA
>CALMWO010000181.1 GCA_937873805.1 uncultured Hyphomonadaceae bacterium | reverse complement strand
GAAGCCGCGCCCGTGAAGTTGGTCGGCAAGGCGTACACAGAGTTTGGTCCGATGAAGCGCCTGGCCGTCTCCCTCGGCGGCCCGCTTGCCAACTTCATTTTTGCGATCGCGGTCTTTGCTTTTCTCGGCCTTGCTTTCGGGGTCCCGCTGTCGCGGCAGATCTCGGTCGTGGATGTGATGCCCAACTCGGTTGCCGCTTCGGCTGGCTTCAGGCCGGGCGACATCATTGTGGAAGCAGGCGGTAGGCCCGTCACGATCGCCAATGACGTCAATCGTGCGACAGAGCTGAGTGCGGGCGAGTCCGTCACCTACCGTGTTCTGCGCGAGGGCGTTCCGGTCAGTCTGCAGGCGACGCCGCTTGAGATTGAGGAAACCAATGCCGTGCTGCAGATGAAGCAGAAGGTCGGCCGTATCGGAATTCGCCTTGCTGAGCGCGATACGCAGATTCGCAACCTCAACCCGATCGAGGCGGTGGGTTATGGCTTTACGTCGACCGGCGACGCTTTGGGGGCTACCTTCAACGTTCTGCGTCGCCTTTTCACGGGCAAGGAAGGCCTCGACAAGCTCAGCGGCCCAGTGGGCATCTTCACGCTGGCTGACAAGGTCACTGACCTGCACATGCAGCAGAAGAACGTGGACATCTGGGAGAAGCTTCGTCAGCTCTCCTTCAGTCTGCTGCAGCTTTCGGCGCTGCTTTCCATCGGTGTGGGCTTCTTCAACCTGCTGCCGATTCCCGTCCTGGATGGTGGAGCGGCTGTAATGTGCCTGGCTGAGGCTGCCACGGGTAAGGAAATCCCTGAAAAAGTGCAGCGTGTGGGGCTGACAATCGGGCTTGCATGCCTTGTCAGCTTTGCTCTTTTGATCACGTGGCAGGACATTGCCCGGCTTTGGCCCGGGGGGTCGTGATCCTTCAGTCCGCCGCTTGAGCTTTTGAGCGGCATGTTGTCTTAAGACGCCCGAGAGACTGCGTCAGGTGGTCCGACTAGAGTGTGAGGGATAGGTGATGCGGTCTTGGTTCGCGAGCGCACTGGCGCTGACTGCGTCGGCTGGCGCCATCGTCGCCGCGCAGGATGTCTCTCGCGTAAGCGACGCGTGGGGCCAACAGCCACCCGTGCCGCAACCCCAGCCGGCTCAACCGGTCCAGCCTCAACCGCAGCCGCCTCAACAGCCGCAGGCGCCGCAGATCATCTCCCGCATCCTCGTCGAGGGTAACCAGAGGATCGAGCCGCGCACGGTTCTGTCCTATCTGCTGGTGAAGCCGGGCGACCCCTTCGACCAGGAGCGGATCGGCCTGTCGGTCAGGGCGTTGGGCGCAACCGGCCTGTTTGCAGACATCCAGATCGAAGCTCGCGGAAATGACCTCGTTGTCCGGGTGCTTGAGAACCCGATCATCAACCGCATCATGTTCGAGGGCAACAACGCGGTCACGACCGAGAAGCTCGAGGAAGAGACCGAGGCTGAACCACGCCAGACCTTCACGCTCTCGCGCGTTGAACAGGACGTGCAGCGTATCCTCGAAGTCTATCGTCGCGCTGGTCGCTTCGCCGCGACGGTGACGCCGCAGTACAAGGTGTTGGAGCAGAACCGCGCCGATCTGATCTTCGCGATCGATGAAGGCCCAACGACGGGCGTGAAGTCGATCAACTTCATCGGCAACGAAGCCTACCCCGATGACCGCCTGCGCCGTGAGATCACCACGCGCCAATCGCGTTGGTGGCGCTTCTTCGAGCAAGCCGACAACTACAACCCCGGCCAGGTTGAATACGATCGTTCGCAGCTCACCGAATTCTATACCAACGAGGGGTACGCGGACTTCCGCGTTATCTCGTCCGTCGCCGAACTCACACCGGACCGCCGCGACTTCTATCTGACCTTCACGGTCGATGAAGGTGAGAAGTACACGTTCGGCGATCTGAACGTCGAAACGCAGCTCGAAAAGCTCTCCGGCGAACGCCTTGCGCTCGTCCTCGGCATCAAGAAGGGCGAGCAGTTCCGCGCCAAGAGCATTCAGGATGCAATTGATACGCTGACTTTTGCTGCCGGTATTGCTGGCTACGCCAACGTCCAGATCCGTCCGCGCGAAACGCGCGATCCGGTAAATCATACGATCGGCATCACGTTCCAGGTCGATGAGGGCGCGCGCGTTTACATCGAGCGCATCGATATTCAGGGTAACACCCAAACGCTTGATCGCGTCATTCGCCGCGAGATCCGCGTGGCCGAGGGCGACCAGTACAACCCTGTTCAACTCGACAATGCCAAGAGCCGCATCCGTTCGCTGGGCTTCTTCAAGGCTGATACTGTCGCTGTCGACAACGAGCCGGGCTCGACGTCGGATCGCGCCGTGGTCAAGGTCAAGGTTGAGGAAGAGGCAACAGGCGAGCTGGCCTTCTCCGCCGGCTTCTCTTCGCAGGACGCCTTCCTGTTCTCCGTCAGCGCCCAACAGCGCAACTTCCGTGGACGTGGTCAGTACCTGTCTGCTCGCATCCAGACCACGTCGCGTCAGCAGGATGTCGAGTTCCGTTTCACGGAGCCGAAATTCCAGGACCGCAACATGGCCCTGGGTTTTGACCTCTTTCTCACGCAGTCGGATTTCTACGATATCGCCGGCTTCTCGAACTCGATCATCGGCGTCGGTGGCCGTCTGCTATTCCCGCTATCGGATCTCGATCAGATCGGCATGCGCTACAATCTACGTAGCGACGATCTTCAGCTCGACAACGACGTGGGCTCGCCCACCTACACGGATTGCACGACGGCCTCGTTCTTCCGCTCATCGCTATGTGACCAGCAGGGTGGGCAGCTGACTTCTTCCTTCGGCTACACGCTGACGATGAACCGCGCCAACGACTACATCAATCCGACGCGCGGCTATGAGCTCAACTTCAGCCAGGACATTGCGGGTCTTGGCGGCGACGTGAACTATCTGCGTAACGAATTCCGGGGGGCGATGTACCACGGCTTCGCGCCGGGCTGGACGCTGACCGGCCGTATGGAAGCCGGCTTCATCGAAAGCTGGGGCGATGAGGGCATCCGTATCAACAACCGCTTCTTCAAAGGCGGTAACACGTTCCGCGGCTTCGACGTGGCAGGCCTCGGGCCACGTGAGGTGCGCTACTACTATGAAACCGAAGAGCTCGCGCTCGGCGTCGGCGTCGCGCCACCTGCCTTTTCGGCCCCGCAGCTCAATACGGACGGAACTCAGAAGACGGACGACGCCGGTCAGCTGCTATATATGACAGCGAGCCGCGATGCTTCGGGCGAAGTGTTGCCTTCAAAAGTGCAGGCTTTCAACGCGCTGGGCGGCAAGGCATATGCAATCGGGTCCTTGGAATTGTCCTTCCCGATACCGTATGCTCCTGAAGAGCTTGGAATTGACGGGGCCTTCTTTACCGAAGTCGGTTCGCTGGGCCTTCTCGATGACGCCGATAAGGACCGCCGTGCGGACAACACCTTCGAGTCATACCGCGTCGACGACAGCGCCAGCCTGCGCGCAAGCGCCGGTGTCAGCATTTTCTGGGACTCACCTTTTGGTCCGATCCGCTTCGACTTCTCGCAGATCCTCGCCAAGGAAGAATACGACCGAACCGAATCTTTCCGGTTCAGCACCAACACAAGGTTCTAGCGTTATGAAACTTCGCAATATCGCTCTTGTCGCCGCGCTGTTCGTTGGCGCAGCCAACATGGCTGGCGCAGCCCTCGCGCAAACCAAGATTTACGTCGTGAGCGAAGATCGCGCACGCCGGGAGAGCAAAGTCGGCAAGGAGATCAACCAGACGTTGGTCACCAACGCGAACGCCGGCGTTGACCAACTTGGTCTGAAAACGCTCAAAGCTGAAATCGACGCGGAGGCTACTCGCCTCAAGCCGCAAACGGAGTCGCTGACGCCGGAGGCTCTGAACGGCAATCCGACCTTGAAGGCTCAGGTCGAGGCGCTCGGCAAGAAGCAGGCGGAGTATTATCAAAAGTCGAACGCCCTGAACAACGGCATCGAGCGTGCGGATAACAGCCTCAGCCAGGCGTTCTTCGTGGTGCTTGGCCCAGCTGTGAACACGGTGGCGAAAGAAGTTGGCGCGGATATCGTGCTCGACTCCAATTCGGCCTGGTTTGCGAAAGATGCGATCGACATCACCGCCAAAGTGGTCGCGCGCCTTGATGCGACCGTCCCGACGCTGCAAGCTCTGCGTGACGCGATGCCGAAGCCGCCGGCTGGCGCTGCTGCTGGCGCGCCGAAACCCGGTGGCGGCTGATAGCGCGAGCAAGATGAAGGCAGGGCGGTGATCGATCCGAGGTTCTACGAGGTCCCAGGACCACTTACGGCTTCGGACATCGCCGCTCTTGTCGGAGCTTCTCATATACGTGGTGATGCCGGGCGCAGCGTTTCATCGCTAGCGCCCGCTTCGCTTGCTGGATCGCGCGATCTGACATTTCAGGAGGCCGCTGACGGCGCCGCGGATCTTGCAGCCGCTGGTATCGTTCTGACGTCAGCTGAAGCAGCTGGCGTCATTCCCGATGGCCCGGTGGTGCTGGAGGTTCGTCACGCCCGGTCGGCATTTGCGAAGGCCGCGGCGCGGCTGGCGAACGTCAGGCAATTCGACCTTGGCCAGCCAGCGATCCATCCCTCCGCCCGCATAGATGGTTCCGCAGTACTGGAGCCGGGTGTCGTTATTGGCGCGGGCGCGGCGGTCGGTCCAAATGTCCGAATTGGCGCCAATGCGACCATCGGCCCGGGCTGCCAGATTGGCGCCCGCACCACGATTGGCGGCAACGCCAGTATCCGCTGCGCCTTGATCGGCGATGGCGTTCGAATTTTCCCGGGAGCCGTCATCGGCGAGACTGGCTTTGGCCTGGCGGCGGGCGGCGATGGAGCCGCGCTTACTCCGCATTTTGGTCGGGTCATTATGCAGAACGGCGTTACGCTCGGCGCCAATTCCTGCATTGATCGTGGTCTCCTCGAAGACACCGTCATCGGCGAGGGAACACATATCGATAATCTCTGTCACATCGGTCACAACAGCCGGATCGGATCGCACGTCGTCATGGCGGCATTCGCAGGCATTTCAGGCTCCA
>CALMWO010000180.1 GCA_937873805.1 uncultured Hyphomonadaceae bacterium | reverse complement strand
GAGCCCCCAAGAGCCCGCACGTTACCGATGGTACCGATCAGACCTTCATGACCGCTGTCATCGAGCCGTCGAAGTCGGTGCCCGTCATCGTCGACTTCTGGGCGACCTGGTGCGGCCCGTGCCGCTCGCTCGGGCCCACGCTCGAGAAGGTTGTCGGCGAGAGCGACGGCGCCGTGAAGATGGTGAAGATCGACGTCGACAAGAATCCCGGCGTGTTCAGCCAGATCGCCAAGATGACCGGCTCGCAGTCGATCCCGACGGTTGTGGCATTCAAGAACGGCCAGCCGGTCGACGCCTTCATGGGCGCCCTGCCCGAGAGCCAGGTCCGCGCCTTCGTCAACAAGCTGAAGGGTGACGGCAGCGCTGCCGAAGGCCCGAGCGTCGCCGAACTTCTGGCTGCCGCCGAAGACGCCTCCGACGCGGGCGACTTCCCCGCCGCCGCCGAAATCTACGCTGCCGCGCTGGCGCAGGAGCCGGACAATATCGAAGGCCTCGCCGGCCTCGCGCGCTGCTACATCAAGGCAGGCGACATCGAGCGCGCGCGCCAGATCGCCGAAATGATCCCGGAGGCCAACCGCAAGCATCCCTCCGCCATCGGTGTTTTCTCAACGCTCGACCTCGCCAGCCACACGTCGAAGCCCGACGAGGCGCTAGAACTCCGCACCCGCGTCAACAACACGCCAACCGACTGGGACGCACGCTTCGACCTTGCCGGCATTCTTGCGGGTCAGGAAAAGCACGAGGAAGCCGTCGACCAGCTCCTCGCCATCCTGGACAAGAACTTCGAGTGGAAGGAAGGCGCCGCCAAGGAGCAGCTCTTCAAGATCTTCGAAGCCCTCGGCCCCAAATCCGACATCGTGAAAGAAGGCCGCCGGCGCCTGTCGGCGCTCCGCTTCCGCTAATCGAGTCTAGGCTTTCGACGCCTTCAGAAATTCCAGCCTGATCATCGCCGGCGTCATGCCCAGCGCTGGCGGTTTGGCGGGCGCAGGAGCGATATCCGCAACGATCATCGCGGGCCGTGATACGCCCGCCCAGCGCTCCGGCGTCAGGTCGGCCAACCGCATGCATTGGTCCGCGCCGAAGAAGGCGCGCCCGACGGCGAGCCAGTCCATGTCGCGCGTTGGCGTCGGCACCGACGCCGTGAATTCGTAGACGCGATTGTCGACCAGCAGGATCGACAGGTTCTTCGGCTTCGCGCCGACAATCGTCGCCAGCGACGTCAGGTTCATCGCCAGCGCGCCATCGCCGGCAATCGCTAGCACCTGTTCGTTAGGCCGCACCGCCGCGAGCCCGAGCGCAACTGACGTCGCAAGGCCCATCGGCCCCGACACGTACAGATTGCGTGCATCATGCGAGGCGGCTTTCAGCCAGCCCGTCTGCGATCCGATATCCGACACCGCAAATGGCCGCGTCGGGTACAGCGCGAGCGCCGCTGCGATCGCATCTTTCTGCGAGGGAAGATTGCTCATGCCGCAGCCTCCGCGCCAAGCCGCTTCTCAAGCGCGAGGATCACCGGCTTGCGCGCCGCCTCAGCCCATTTGAATGCCGCAGGGATGAGATCATCCGGCAGGTCGCTCGCGTCAAAATCGAACACGCGCGCCATCGGCCGCACGCCGGCATCGAACGCCTCGCGCTTTTCGATGTCATAGCCATTGGGATCAGCCAGCGCCCCGCGGTTCGTCACGATCACCACGAATGGCAGGCCATAACGCAGCCCCATCGTCGCAAACGCGCCCAGCGAATTCAGCAACCCCGCATTCTGCACCATCACGACGGCGCGCTCGCCCGCCATGGCCGCGCCCGACGCCACGCCGATGCACTCCTCTTCCCGCGCGCATGCGATGTAGGGAAAATCGGGCGATGCCTCACACAACATGATCGTCTGCGCGAGCATGCCATCCGGTACGCCGGTCACCAGCTTCGGCTTCGCCGCCTGGATCGATCTGAAGAGCTTCTCGCCCGACGCCACCTGCCCTGCCATGCAGCACTCCCTGCTGCATCCGTCCTAGGTCGCATGCCCCGCGCGATCAAGCGCCACAAGAAAACGGACGGAGCCGAGGCTCCGTCCGTCAGGCTGTCCCGGGGAGGGAGGCTGGAAATCAGTTCTTGGCGGCGTTGATGCGGTCGGCGAGCTTGGCTCCATCCTTCATCGACCAATGCACCTTCACTTTCTCGCCCGTTTTGAAGTTTGCGGTTTTGAGGCCCGGCGCCAGCTTGAACGTGTCGCCATTGGCGAGCTTCACTTCCTGCGCGCTGATCGAGGCGATTGCGCCCGTGGTCGCCTCTTCGTGTCGCGTGACGACGTTGGGCTTGGGCGGCGCTGCGAGCGCGGTCAGCGGCAGCGCCGTCGACAGCACGATCATGGAAGCAGTCAGAATCGATTTCATCGGGCTTTTCATGGGAACACGTCCTTGTTGTCCCTTGGCGCCCAATCCTGTTGGGGCGTCATCCGGGACAGATCCTCGAACAGTCTTGGGCCGCGTCGGGTCGCGAAGTCCGTCCCTTTTCGCCGGCGGGTCCCTGCTCGTGGGAGAGACCTAGATCTCGTCTGCCCCAACGCGAAGGGGGGCGCAGCCGATATAATGTGGCTGAAATCCTGGTGTCATCTTCGGGCACGAGCTTCACCATCGTGGAGGCAACGCTCAACCCACTCCACAGGCTTGCTCCCTCCGAGCCAACTACCTCTTTCGCAAATGCCAACAGCTGGTCCACTGTCCTCCCCGAAACGGGAGGACAGTATGGATATTTTCTTCAACATGAGCTCGGCGCAGGCGGCAGCCCTGCATGTGGGGCTGCTCGTGCTGATCATGCTCGGCCTGAAATTCTATGTGGGCGGCAAGCGTGGCGCGCTGAAAATCGCCTCGGGCGAAACGACGCCGGAATTCAGCAAGGTCACGCGGGTGCAGCTGAATGCGGTCGAAGACGTGCCTGTGCTGATGGCCGGCATACTCGGCCTAGCCCTGCTGGGCATGCCCGCCTGGTACATTCACGCGGTCGGGCTCACCCTTGTCGTCTCCCGCCTTCTGCACGCCACCGGCCTCGCCTCGTCTTCCGGCTCCAGCTTTTCGCTGGGGCGCCTTATCGGCACGCTTGGCACCATGATCGTCTATCTCGCGGTCGCGGGAGCGCTGCTGGTCCACGCCTTCACGCCCTGACACGTCCCTCTCACACGCCGCACGGCCCGGGCCGCGACTGGACTCAGTCGCGCGCCACGCCATTTTGTGCTAGGCTGATCCCTTGTCGTGTGGGGTCGTCTTTATTCGTAGAGGGCCATGGCATTGCCGCGCGTCTATCGGAAACCAGCTGAACTCCCCGTCGCCATCCCGGTCTTCCCTCTGGGAGGCGCCCTGCTGTTCCCTCGCGCGGTGCTGCCGCTCAACATTTTCGAGCCCCGCTACCTCTCCATGGTGGACGCGGCCCTGGTGGGCCACCGCCTGATCGGGATGATCCAGCCTGCTGGCATCGTGACCCCGGCCACCCCCTCGGACACCGATTCCCCGAACCTTGCCGAGGTCGGCTGCGCCGGCCGCATCACCGGGTTTCAGGAGACGGAGGACGGTCGATACCTCATCGCCCTCACCGGCATCACGCGCTTCCGCGTCCGCGAAGAACTCAAGCATGACGGGGCTTATCGCATCGTCCGGGCCGACTGGAATGACTTCGCGACCGACCTCGACCGCCAGCCCGCGCTCGACGATTCAGCCCGCGCCCGTCTCATCGCGGCGCTGCAATCCTATCTCGAACGCGGCGCGATGAAGGCCGACTGGACCGCCGTCGAAGAGGCGCCGGTCGACACGCTTATCAACTCACTTTCGGCGGGCTGCCCCTTTACGAACCCGGAGAAGCAGGCGCTCTTGGAAGCGCGCACGCTCGAGGACAGGTGCGCGGCGCTCATATCTCTGCTACAGATGGAGCGTCCCGGTCAGGGCGGCGGATACGTTCAATGAGCTCAGCAGTGAAGACTGCATCAGAATCGAACAGCAACGGCGCGGCGCACGAGACCGCGAACGATCCGGGAGTCGATCCCCGGCTGCTTGAAGTTCTGGTCTGCCCGGTGTCGCGCGCGGCGCTCACCTATGATCGTGAAGCCAACGAGCTGATCAGCCGCGCCGCCGGCCTCGCCTTCCCGATCCGCAATGGCGTCCCCGTGATGCTGCGCGACGAGGCCCGCGATATCGGCGCGACCAAGTAATGGCGGCCTCAAAGGCCCCGCCCTGGCCCACCGAACTGCGTTTCCAGAAAGCCCGGGCCGAGCTCCTCATCCGCTTCGACGATGGCCACGAAGCCGCGATTCCCTACGAACTCCTGCGCGTTGAAAGCCCCAGCGCCGAAACCAAGGGCCATGGCGGCGACCGCCCGCCCCCGCCTGCGAAGAAGCGCAAGGTCGGCGTCCTCGGCGCCGAACCCGTCGGCCGCTACGCCCTGCGCATCCGCTTCGACGACGGCCACGACACCGGCCTGTTCACCTGGGCCTACCTGCGCGAACTCGGCGACGAGAAGATCTCCCGCATGGCCGCCTATACAGGCCGGCTGAAGGAGCTTGGATTGTCGCGAGACTAGGCGCGAACGTGGTTAGCGCGCCATCAGCGTCGGCAATTCGCCCAGATCGCCACCCGCCTCTTTCGCGAACAGCTTGCGCGTCTCGCGCACCGATCCCGCCACCGACATGGCGAGGCCTGCCGCCAGTCTGACCGGCAACGGCGAGGAGAACACCCGCGCAAAGGCCTCCATCGCCGCGGCTGTCGCCGCCACATCGGCGCGGCGCCAGCGCGTGTAGGGCTCAAGCGCACTCGCAGCGCCGATATCGAGACCCGCCTTGCCCGCGACAGCGATCACATCGACCAGAGCTGCGATATCCTTGAGTCCGAGATTGAGCCCCTGCCCGCCCAGAGGGTGAATGACGTGGGCGGAGTCCCCGGCCAGCGCCGCGCGCTGCGCATCGAAGCGCTCCGCCACATAAAGTCCGATGGGGAAAGAATGGCGCGCGCCGGCAAGCTTTGCGCCCGGCAGGAAGTCACCAGCCTTCTTGGCCAGCTCCAGCTCGAACCCGCGTTCATCAAGCGCCAGCAGCGCCTTGGCCACCGCCGCCTTCTCCGTCCAGATCAGGTTGGCATGGTCATCCCGGAGCGGCAGAACCGCCATCGGTCCATTGGGCAGAAACACCTGACGCGCCGCGCCATTGTGCGGCTGGGCAAGCTTCACCGTCGTCGAGATCGCCGCCGCGTCGTAATCATGTCCCTCAAAGCGCAGCCCGGCCGCGCTGCGCACAATCGATCGGGCGCCATCGCATCCTACCACCAGCGGCGCATGCACCTCCGCGCCCGCCAGCTTCAGAACAGCGCAGGGATCATCAAGCGTAACCGCTTCAATAGCCGCGCGCGCAAGCAGCGTGACCTTCTGTTCCCGCTCGACCGCCGTGTGCAGCACCGACGCCAGCAGGCTCGCTTCAACCATGTAGCCCAGCACGGGCTCGGCGCAGTCCTCGGCAATGAACGAGATGCCGCCGACCCGGCCCTCAGCCTCGACCTGCATCACAGGTTCAGCGCCGGCGAGCAGAGCCTCCTCCAGTCCAAGCGCCCTGAAGATCCGCCAGCAACCGTACGCGATGAAAAAAGCCCGGCTGTCGACGGCGCCGCCCCTGGCCGGAGGCGAGCCGGCGTCAGCCACCACCGTCTCATACCCGCGGGAGGCGAGCGCCAGGGCCAGCGTCAGGCCAACGGGCCCTCCCCCGGCAATAGCAACGTCACAACGATGGATCTTGGGATCGGCCATGGCGCAGACATAAGCCCGCCCGGACCAAAAGAAAAAGGGGCGCGGCATTGAAGCCGCGCCCCCCACTTCCCTCTCCGCCCTGGCGCCGCGCCGGCAGCGCCGGTCTGGGCAGGGATGGAAACAGTCGACCTTACGAGTGGTAGGCCACTTCGCCGTGTTCGTTCAGGTCGAGACCTTCTTCCTCGATCTCGTCCTTCACGCGGCCGCCCGTGAGCAGCTTGACGATGAACCAGACCACAGCCGAGCCAACGCCCGACCAGACGACCGTGACGCCGACACCCTTGGCCTGAGCAATGACTTGCTCGAGGATGCCCGGGTAAATCGTCGCGCCGCCGTTCGCGTAGTCGACGATGCCGGCGCCGCCCAGGAACGGGGCGACGACGACGCCGGTGCCGATTGCGCCGACGATGCCGCCAACGCCATGGATGCCGAACACGTCGAGCGAGTCGTCATACCCGATGAGGTTCTTGAGACCCGAGCAGGCAAACAGGCAGATCGGACCAACCACGAGGCCGAGCACAATCGCGCCGAGCGGACCGGCGAAGCCGGCGGCAGGCGTGATCGCGACAAGACCCGCAACAGCGCCTGAAGCCATGCCCAGCAAGCTGGGCTTGCGCTTGAACACCGCTTCCGCGAGGCCCCAGGAGATGGCGCCAGCAGCAGTCGCGACGAACGTGTTGAGCAGGGCGAGACCGGCATAACCGTTCGCTTCGAGGTTCGAACCGGCGTTGAAGCCAACCCAGCCGACCCACAGGAGGCCGGTGCCGATCAGCGTGAACGTCAGGTTGTGTGGACGCATCGGCTCGACTTTGTAGCCTTTACGTTTGCCGAGGATCAGCGCGCCAACCAGAGCGGCGATGCCCGAGTTGATGTGGACCACCGTGCCGCCCGCGAAGTCGAGCGCGCCGAAGGACCAGATCAGGCCAGCGCCATCCAGCACCGCCTGGGCGTTTGCCGGATCCGACGCCATGATCGGACCACCCCACCACCAGACCATGTGGGCCATCGGGTAGTAGACAGCGATCGGCCACAGGACGGCGAAAAGCACGACGCCCCAGAATTTCGCACGTTCAGCAACGCCGCCGAGCACAAGCGCGGTGGTGATGCAGGCGAAGGTCATCTGGAAGGCGACGAAGACGATCTCGGGAATGGCGACGCCGACCGAGAAGCTCTCGACCATGGTTGCCGTATCAACGCCCGCGAGGCCGACCTTCGAGAAGCCGCCAACGAACTTGTTCAGTCCGCCACCGTCCGTGAAGGCCATCGAATAGCCCCAGGCCACCCACGCCACCATGCCGATCGCCGTGACGATCAGCACCTGGCTGAGCAGCGAGATCATGTTCTTGGAGCGAACGAGACCGCCATAAAAGAGCGCGAGGCCCGGAATGATCATGAGCAGCACGAGAACCGTGGAGATAAGCATCCAGGTCGTGTCGCCCTTGTCGACAGTCAGAACCGGCACCTCAGGCGCAGCTTCTTCTGCCGGGGCCGCCTCAGGAGCGGCAGCTTCAGGAGCAACCTCCACAGGCGCTGCAGCGTCCGGCGCAACCGCCGGTGCTTCAACAGCCGGCGGGGCTTCAGCCGGAGGCTGGGCCACAGCTGGCGAAAGCGTGGTGAAAAGGAATCCCGCTGCAACTGCAGCCAGACCGGCTTTCAAGCCAGTCCCCCAAAGTGAAAGTCGATCCAATCGACTGATCTTGTTCAACATTTGTCTCCCCTGAGGTTGACTGGCAACCGGCGCTAAAAAAGACGCACCCACCACAGCGACGTGATCGCCCCCGGACGATGCGAGGCCTGATAGGGGCGTCCAGCTGCCTATTGGACAAGCAGAGCCCCCCTGCGTCCTTCTGGACTCCTTCGCAATTGCACAATTCTTAGGCGCCTGCCCGAGCGGCCGCACCGGAACAGGGCAAGCCGGCCAGCTGGCAGACGGTGTCACACCCTTCCCCGTGCGGGCGTCGCAAACCCCGCTACATCTAGGCTGGTGAACCACCGCAAGGCTGGATCATGGGGATAGGTCCCGGATGCCCGTTGCGGCGTCCGGGACCCTTTTTTTGCCCTGAATCACAACGCCTTTGTAACGATATTTTCCTTGGCCCAGCCTCTGGAAAAGCCTGTTTGGTAGCGCCCCGTTAAGCCTGCTCGCGCCAGTGTCACGTCTCTTCAGTAACCCTGTTTGTTCGAGCGAGGACGAAGGCATGCCGCATCCGCGAGCGCCGCATTCCGAGGACAGCTATGAGGCGCAGGGCTCCAGCGCCCTGACCCGCTTCCTGAGCGGTCTGATGGCGTTCTCAGGTGGCGTGTTCATTTGTGGCGCGTGCTCGTCGTACAATTCCGCCGATCCGTCGCTCAACATGGCGGTCTCGCGCACGCAGGACCCGGTCACTAACGCCATTCTTGAGGCCGGCCCCGAAAACATGTTCGGCAGCGTCGGCGCCGTGTTCGGCGACATGCTCATGCAGGGCTTTGGCTGGACCGCCATCCTGCTCGGCTTCGCGCTGATGATCGGTGGCGTCCGCCGCGCCTTCGGCATTGGACAGCAGGATCCGGCAGCCTGGATGTGGGGCCTCGCCGCCATTCTCTTCGCCGCGTGCTGCCTTGCCGAATGGCCGATCCCGAAATCGTGGAACATGTCTGCCGGCCTTGGCGGCGTTGCCGGCGAACTGATGCTGTCGATCGTGTCGACGCCCTTCGCCGCCCTCAAGATTCCAGACCCGCAGGTGTGGGCGTCGGCGCTTGCCGGCCTTGGCGCGATCCTGTTCGCCGCGATGGCTATGGGTCTTGGCGCAAGCGACGCGTCTTCGCTCTGGCGCGCTCTCACGCAGAAACCGCAACGCGCGCCGGAAACGCCGATCGTCGGCGTGCCCGCTCTCGCCTCCCGCCCCGCTGCTTCAGGCAGCCTGATGGACAATGTGATGCGCCTGCTCGGCAAGAAGCCCGAGGAAGTCATCGAGCCGATCGTCTACACGGAAGAAGATGGTTTCGAGGAAGGCGATCGCGGCTTCTTCACGGCCGTCGAGAAAGCCGAGGGCGCCGATGGCCGCACGCGCCCCATCGTGCCGCGCGTTCTTGAAAGCCGTCCGATCCCCGATGCCGTCGCAGCGCCCATCGCCGCAACAGCGCCGTCGGTCACGCCGCGCACGATCACCAAACCCTCGCAGCCGCGCAATGCCAGCCAGACAACACCCACGCAGCAGTCCTCGACTCGCGGACGTGACGCGTCGAGCGCCATCCCGCCACTCGAACTGCTCGACGTGCCGCCGCCGCGCTCATCGGACGTCGATGAAGCCCGCCTGCTCGAGATGGCTGATCGTCTCGGCGGCGTACTGACCGAGTTCGGCATCAAGGGCCGCATCACGGAAGTGCGCCCCGGCCCCGTCGTCACCCTGTTCGAACTTGAGCCCGCGGCCGGCGTGCGGTCTTCAAAGGTCATCGCGCTCGCAGAAGACATCGCACGCGCCATGTCCGCCACCTCCGCGCGCGTCGCCGTCATCCCCGGCCGCAACGCCATCGGTATCGAACTGCCGAACCCGACACGCGAGACCGTCTATCTGCGCGACCTGCTCAACGCGCAGGAATTCTCGCGCTCGCGCATGGCCCTGCCCCTCGCTCTTGGCGAGAGCATCGAAGGCCAGCCGATGATCGGCGACCTCGGCAAGATGCCTCACCTGCTCATCGCGGGTACAACGGGCTCGGGTAAGTCGGTCGGCATCAACGCGATGATCCTCTCCCTCATGTTCAAGCTGCCCCCTGAAAAGTGCCGCTTCATCATGATCGACCCGAAAATGCTCGAACTGTCGATCTATGAGGGCATTCCGCACCTTCTCGCCCCTGTGGTCACCGATCCGCAGAAGGCCGTGCTGGCCCTCAAATGGGTCGTGCGCGAGATGGAGAGCCGTTACGAGCTGATGTCCAAGATGGGCGTGCGCAACCTCGCCGGCTTCAACCAGAAGGCCGAGGAAGCCGCCGCCAAGGGCGAGCACCTGACGCGTCAGATCCAGACCGGCTGGAACAAGGAAACCGGTGAAGCGGTCTGGCAGAACGAACTCATCAAGCCCGAGCCGATGCCGCATATCGTGGTCATCATCGACGAGATGGCCGACCTCATGCTGGTCGCGGGCAAGGACATCGAAGGCGCCGTCCAGCGTATCGCCCAGATGGCGCGCGCCGCCGGCATCCACCTCATCACCGCCACGCAGCGTCCCTCGGTCGACGTCATCACCGGCACGATCAAGGCGAACTTCCCGACCCGTATCTCCTACATGGTCACGACCAAGATCGACTCGCGCACCATTCTCGGTGAGCAAGGCGCCGAACAGCTGCTCGGCATGGGCGACCTTCTCTGGATGCAGTCGGGCGGCAAGATCAGCCGCGTCCACGGCCCGTTCGTGAAGGACGAGGAAGTCGAGCGCGTCGTGAACTGGCTCAAGGACCAGGGCCAGCCGCAATACGTCGAAGGCATCACCGACGAAGTCGAAGAAGAGGCCTCTGTCTCCGACAACGCTTTCGGCACGTCCTCGGGCGACCCGGAAGAAGACATGTACCGCGAAGCCGTTGCGGCGGTCGTGCGCGACAAGCGCCCGACCACCTCCTACGTGCAGCGCGTGCTCCGCATCGGCTACAACCGCGCAGCTTCGATGATCGAGCGCATGGAGCGCGAAGGCATCATCAGCGCGGCTGACCATGCCGGCAAACGCCAGATCATCCCGCGCGATGGCCGCAGCAGCGGCGGAGGCGGCAGTGAAGAAGCGGCGTAACGCCTGCCCTCTTCAGATAAACAAAAGGCCGGCTCATTGAGCCGGCCTTTTTTATTTCGAACTGTGTGTTCGACTAATCCACTTCAGCGGCAGCATCCGCCTCGGCCTTCTTGGACGCAGCCTTGCGCGCGCGCGTCGCAGCCATTTCCTTCTGGCGCGTCACTTTCTTCTCGGCCATCTCGACCGTTCGTGCGGCTTTGCGCGTCACCATCGCCTCGGCGATAATCGGCAACAGACGCTCGGCCTCGGCCTGCTGTTTCGACGCGGCCCCCTTCGCAATGCGTTCGGCGTTGGCCTGGACATTCTCCAGCTCCTTCTCCGGTATTTCTGGGATACGCGCTTC
>CALMWO010000179.1 GCA_937873805.1 uncultured Hyphomonadaceae bacterium | reverse complement strand
CTTCGGATCGAAGCCGCCTTTCTTGCCCGGCGCGCCGGGAATTCCGCCCGCATTGCGCTGGCCCGATGCGCCATGCAGTTTCTCGAACAGCGCCTTGGCGCGCTCGCTCTGGCTGGTGTGATCCTCGGTCGGCTTGTCGGCGGTTTCCGCCTTGGCCGATTTGGCCGGCTTCTTGGGGGGGGCCATGGAACGCTCCTTTTATCGGGGCGTGTAGATCGCCCTTTGTTTCAATGTAGGCCGCTCGATCTCCAGACGCGAGGGGGTCACGCCTGCAGCTTTCATCCGGGCTTCAATCCAGAGAAGGATGTGCTCGAAGGTGGGCTTTTCAAGGCCCGGAACCTCGTTCAGCACTGAATGATCCAGCTCCGACAGTGTCCGGCGCAAAAGGTCTTCCAGCTGGCCAAGGTCCATCACCCAGCCATCCTTGTCGGGATGCTGTGAGGCGACGCTGGCCGTCACGACGAACGAATGGCCATGCACGCGCTTGTAGTGGGCGGCGCCCGCATCGGCCTCGATGTAATGGCTGGCCTCGAAGCTGGCCGTTGCGCTGATCTCGAACATACGCAGGTCTCAAACGTTCACGGTCCACCACGGGAACCCGGCCAGCGAAGGCCTCAGCCGCGCCATGCGGCAGGCAACCCCGGCGACGGCGGGGTATACGTCGGGCTTGTCGGTCTGCACAACCGCCCCCAGCACACCTGATTCGGCCAGGCACAGGTCGAGGATCTCCCCGCAAAGCGTCTCCTGCAGGTTGAAATGACGGCTTTCGGCCAGCCGCAGCACCCCTTCGCGCACGAAATCATAGTCCTGCACGCCCGAAACCTCGTCCCCAGGCGGGGGCGGCCCGGGCAGGATCAGCGCCACCGAGACGTAAACCTTCTGCCGCGCCGCCAGTTCAAAGGCATGAAACCCGATCGAAGCCGACGCCTCGATCCGGCGAAGCCAGACGAAATAGACCTCGGGAAAGCTCATCGCCGCGTCTCGAACATCACGTCGCGCGCTGACGACATCAGCCGTTGACCATTGTCGACATGCATCACCTGCGCCGTCAGCGCAGCGTTCGACATCAGGAACTCTAGCGCGCTGGAAACATCATCCAGCGCAATCGGCCTTTGCATCGGATTGCGCGACGCGACCGTCTCGAACTCTTCGCGTGTCTGGTCATAGCTGGGCAGCAACAACCCCGGCGCAATCGCATTCACGCGCACGGCCGGCGCGAACGCGCGCGCCATCATGTCCGTCGCCGCCAGCAGCGCCGCCTTGCTCATCGTGTACGAATAGAAATCCGGGTTCATCGCCCACAGCTTCTGGTCGAGCATGTTGACGATGCAGTTGTCGCGCGCCGGATCGGCCTGCGCCGCGAACCGTTCCGACAGCAGGGCAGGCGCACGCAGGTTCACCGCCATCGCCTTGTCGAACGCTTCAATGTTCATCGCGCCCGGCGTGTCGTAGTCGAACACCGATGCCGAATTGACGAGACCAGACAACGGCCCACCCGCCAGCTGGCTCGCCTGATCGATCAGGGCGCACGCCGCCGTGTGATCTGCCAGATCCGCGCTGATCGCCCACGTATCCGGGTTGCTCGCGCGCAACTGCTCGCACAGCTGTTCTGCCTCCGCTGCATTGCTGTTGGCATGAATGATCACGCCATGCCCAGCGGCCGACAGCCGCTCGACAAAATGCTTCCCGACGCGTTTCGCCCCGCCGGTGACAAGAATGCGCTTGAGGCTCTTGGTCATGATCTGTCTAGAGGCGAGGCCAGTCCCCCGGTCAAGCCTTGGCGCCGGCCAATGCCCGGAAGGCAGGCTCCCCAAATCGCTCAGTCGGAGAATTTGCCGTTGGTCATCGCCTTGGTCGGCGCCTCGCCATCAAGCCGCAGCCCCTGCCGCCAGTCCCATGGCGAGATGAACTCGCCAGCCCAGATGCCGGCCTTCGCCTTGCGCGCCTTCAGCTCGGCCGAGACGTAAGCCGTCGAATAGTTGCGATAGGCGAGGGCATGGCCGTTGGTCACCAGCCACTCCTGCATGTTCGCGCCGCGCACCGAGCACTTGCCGATGAATCGGCCATAGCGGTCCCTGTCCTCGATCGCACAGGTCACCGGATTGCGGTTGATCCACGCGTCCAGCGCGTTCGCCGCGATCGAGCCGCACCGCACAAACCTGTGCTTCGCATCGAGACATTTCTGCCCCGACTCCGGCGCATCAACGCCCGTCAGCCGAACGCGCTCGCGATTGATCTCCAGCGTGTCCGCATCGATCACCGAAGCGGTCCCCGCGATCGACACTGGCAATCCCTTGCGCGACGGTGCGGCCTCGCCATCCATAGGCGCAAGCGCCATGGCGACGCCCAGCAGGGCGGGCGCCGCCCACAGAATCGGTGCGTTCCACCTGCCGGAACGGCCGTGTTTCGAAGGTTCCTGTCCCATGGGGCCAACGTTTGGGGCGAAACCTTGCGAATCCGTTGACTGCGGCGGATTCGCCCCCTCTCCACAGGGGTGGATTCATGCTTGCGCGCGGGGGGGCATTCGTGTCCTTTGCGCGCGGATTTCAGGCCAGAATCCAGGAGAGTTCCATGACCGGCGTCGTTGTGGTCGGAGCCCAGTGGGGCGACGAAGGGAAGGGCAAGATCGTCGACTGGCTGTCGAGCCGGGCTGACGTCATCGTGCGCTTCCAGGGTGGCCACAATGCGGGCCACACGCTCGTCATCGACGGCAAGATATTCAAGCTGAACCTGCTGCCCTCCGGCGTCGTGCGCGGCGGGAAGCTCTCCATCATCGGCAATGGCGTCGTCGTCGACCCATGGCACCTGCTCAACGAGATCGCGTCCATCGGCAAATCCGGCGTCCAGCTCGGCCCGGATGATCTCATCCTCGCCGACAACGCTGTTCTCATCCTGCCCTGGCACAAGGACATCGACGCAGCCCGCGAAGAAGCCGCCGCCGGCGCCCAGATCGGCACCACCCGCCGCGGCATCGGCCCCGCCTACGAAGACAAGGTCGGTCGCCGCGCCATCCGCGTGGCTGACCTTGCCGATCCCGCCGCCCTCGATCTGAAACTCGATCGCCTGCTGGCCCACCACCGTCCGCTCCGCGCCGGCCTCAACCTGCCAGAGCCAGACGCCGAACAGCTCAAGCGCGACCTGCTCGCCATCGCGCCGCAAATCCTCGCATACGCGCAACCGGCATGGGAACGCCTTGACCAGGCCGTCCGTCTCGGCCGCCGCATCCTCTTCGAAGGCGCACAGGGCGTCATGCTCGATGTCGACCACGGCACCTATCCGTTCGTCACCTCGTCCAACGTGGTATCAGGGCAGGCAGCCGCCGGCTCCGGCGTCGGCCCCAGCGCGGTCAACTATGTCCTCGGCCTCGCGAAAGCCTACACCACCCGCGTCGGCGGCGGTCCGTTCCCGACTGAGCAAGACAACGAGATCGGCCAGCGCCTCGGCACGATCGGCCACGAGTTCGGCACCAACACCGGCCGCGCCCGCCGCTGCGGCTGGTTCGACAGCGTGATGGTGCGGCAAGCCTGCGCCGTCTCCGGCGTCACCGGCCTCGCCCTCACCAAGCTCGACGTGCTCGACGGCTTCGACGAGATCCAGATCTGCACGCACTACAAACTCGGCGACAAGATCATCAATCACTTCCCCGCCGGCATGACCGATCAGGCCAACGTCCAGCCCGTCTACGAAACCGTGAAAGGCTGGAAAGGCTCCACCCGCGGCGCTCGCAGCTGGACCCAGCTCCCGGGCGAAGCCGTGAAGTATGTGAGACGGCTCGAGGAACTCGTCGGCAAACCCGTCGCGCTCCTGAGCACCTCGCCCGAGCGCGAAGACGTCATCCTGATGCGCGACCCGTTCGAGAAATAACTAGTTATCGCGCGGCTTCCAAAACTGGTCTAATGATGGATGCTGTTTGCTGGGGTACCGCCAGTGCTTGTTGCAAAATTCCGCCAACGCTTGGTGCAATCTGCAAGAACAGCCCGGTTAAGTCAGGCTGAAGAAGAACTTCTTAACCGTTTCGACGCAGCGTTGTCTCGATTTGACGACAAAGATGTCGAGGCGTTGATCGAGATGTTTCAGCTATTCACCTTGAAGCCAAGGTCTACACCGAAGGTACGTCAAGTAGTTGACCATCCGGTCGCTGATCAGCTGAAATCCGTGCTGTCTGACGATGCTAAATTTGACTCGGTGCTGGATAAGGTTGCCGCTGACAAGAAGCTCACTAAGCCTGTGCTTGCAGGCGTTTATAAAGAGCTATTTGGGTCGCTGGAAGGCGTTCCCTCGAAAGCTACGCGCGGTGATCTGATCGATCTGATACGCCGCGAACGGATCATCGTCGTGCGGAATCGCAAGGCCGCTCGCCTTCAGGGTCGCGCCTAAAGACGCTTCCTGACTTCGCTTCCAAGTTTGCCGAAGTTTTCTGCGGTCGTGTTGCTGTGCATGAATGCGATCCCGTTTCCCGCATATCTAGCGATGGCAGCCGATCGAACAATTTGTCCCTCGGTCAATACGAAATCCTGACGCTTCCATTCTCGAAGCGCGTAGTCAGTCAGACGCTTGAGCGCTTGTTTTTCGTGATTTTGGTACGTCGTCTTGGATGAGACGATTGTTGGCACGATGCCGACTATTCTGAGATCAATGAGGTCTGACTCATTCAATCGCGCCACTTGGTTCAGAAAGTACTCTGCGGCCTGCGCAGACATGTCATCGAGCGTTGTAGGCACGAGCAAGTGAGTGCTGGCGCATAGCCCGTTGATTGATCCCACCGTCAATCTTGGAGGGCAGTCGATGATGATTGCACAAAACTTTTTCTGGAACTCCTCACGCTTCAATTGCTTGCAAAGGAAGTACATGTCGTCGAAGCATTTTTGAGAAGTCCATCGACTTTGGATGTTGTTTTCCATTGTCGCGAGCGGGTAGTGCGCGGGATATATAAAAATCTCTTCAATCAACCTCCTCATCTGCCGTTTGTAGTGAACAGGGTCTTCGTTGGAAGAGCCCAGAAGCACGTCCGACGTCATCTCGATGTCCGTGAATCCGGCTTCGCCCAAAACGCACTGGGACAATGATCCTTGATAATCAAAGTCGATCACAAGAACTGGCTTGCTGTAGTGCGATTGAAATTCGGCGGCCAAGTTCGCCGCCACCGTCGTTTTACCAACGCCACCCTTCATATTGGCGACAGTGATAATTGGGATACTCTTTGCCGCTGGCCGTTCTCTCGATTTTACTTCAGCCGATTCCCAGATCGTTCGTTCTAGCGGAACGACACGACTGGGTTGTGGGAGCGTCGGTGCAACAGGTTCTTTCTTGCGAAACCAACCGGCGATCGTTGTTCGGATGAGATAAAGAATTTGTCGGATTTCGTCGGCTAACGGAACCAGTGCTTGTTTGATCGCAAAGCGGATGCCGAAATAGCCGACGACCATTGCGACAATCAGTTTGGCCCAAAGCGGCCAACCCTCCGCATATGTCTCGAACCTGCTCCAATATTCTCCAACCATCTCGTCCCCCCGGATAGCCTTCTCAATACCAATCGGTAATGCAGATTGCTAGCGGAATGGCGAGATGACGCCGAGGTAGGCTAATGCTTCTTCGGCCTGAACGCGATCAGCACGTTGCCCGGCGGTTCGCCGAAGCGTGCATATCCTGATTGCACGAACAGCGTGCCGTCGCCCGCCACGTACGGCGCTGAGTCCAGACCGCCGCCATGGCCCTCGACGCCGTTCACGGTGTTCGGGAAGTCGCGGTTGGTCATGTACTCGAACAGCACGTCGCCGGTCTCACCGTCGAAGATGCGCAGCATGCCCTGCGTCGTGCCCGTTACCACCGCGCCATCGACCAATAGCGGGGCAGGCGACATGCCGAGACGGCACACG
>CALMWO010000178.1 GCA_937873805.1 uncultured Hyphomonadaceae bacterium | reverse complement strand
GCGTGAAGCTGCGATGTGAGGCGGTCCGACGAACTGTCCACTTCCTTGGACAGCCGGCCATTTTCCGCCTGCGAGGAAAGAATGCCGTCGAAGGCCGTGCTCAACAAGGCCAGTTCGTCCTGGATCGCCTGTTTCTGTACTGGCGTAAGGGCGCCGCCGAACGGGCCGTCCGGGCCTTCATCCAGTTCCGCAAGGCGCTTCACCGAGGCCATGGCGAGGGAGACGATATCATCCGCCACTAGTCCGGCCTGTACGGTGCGGCCTTCCTCGACACGCATGACCTGCGCGTCTGCGCCTTGCTCGATTGCATCCGTCAGCGGGTTCGCTGCCAGATCGCTGAGTGACGTCGCCGTCACCGGCGCGCGATCGTTCAGCACGCCGCCGAACAGGTAGCGCCCGCCAAGGTTGGTGTTCATCGCATCCTTGAGGACCGCGAACGTCTCTTCGAGTTGCGACCGTACGCCTTCGCCCTTGTCGAGGCTGACGTTCTGGAACAGGTCGGTCTTGAGCTTGCTGACCACGGCTGCCGCACGCCCGATCGCGACGTCCTGGATCTGCATGCGCGTGGTAAGCTCGCGCGACGTCGCCTGAAAGCCTTCGGTGCGCGCAATCAGGCGCTGCGCGGAGACAAGTGTCTGCGCTTCGCGACCGTAACCCTTGAGATCGCTCGCGCGCGTCTGCGCCGAACTCTGCCGCGCCGCCTCAACCAGCTGCTGCTGCGCACGCGAGATGTCGGCCATCGAAGCCGCTGGGATCATTGCCGAGGAAATGCGGGTCATGTCTTATCTTCCTCAAACCATGTTCAGGCAGATGTCGTAGAGATCCTTCGCCGCCTGGATCATGCGGGATGCAGCGGAGTAAGCCTGCTGGTAGGTCGTCATCTTCACCAGCTCTTCGTCGAGATTGACGCCCTCTTCGCTCATTCTGCGGTCGCGCACTTCCTGCCGCACGGATTCTGCCGCCGCACGCGCGCCATCAAGGGCTTCCGCACGAACGCCAGCGTGGCCGGCCAGGCGTGCGGCATAGTCCGTAACCGAGGTCACCTGCCCGGAAAGACCGCCTGCGCTTGCGAACGCGCGCGGCGTCGTGCCTGCGGCTTCGAGCGCTAGCGCGCCACGGCCATCGCCGGGCGACAGAACGCGCGTACCGGCAGCGGCGCCAGCCAGATCGGCCTGCGCAGCGCTCAGAAGATTCGGGTTCGCCCGAATGTCGGCACGAATGCTGTTGCTGCGTGCGCGCTCAATCGGAATCTGCTCGCCAAAGCCGAACAGCTCCGACATCGAAAGGCCGGTGTCGCCACGAACCGTGGTGTCCTGCAGAACATCGATGCGGCTGAAATTGGTGTTGGTCGCCGTCAGGGAGAGGCGACCATTGGCATCCAAATTCGCGGCGCCATAGCCTTGAAGCGCAGTGTTGATATCGTTGCGCAGCGTGCCGAGCGACGTGCCCGCCGTGACATGAAAATTGAACGTCCGGGCGATCGATCCGTCCTGGTCGCGGATTGCGAAGGTCAGATCGCCATCGGTGAAGCCGTGATCGTCGAGCGCGGAGAGCCCCGTTGCATAGCTCAGCGGCGCGCCATGCGTGACGAGGTCATTCAAGCCAAACGTATGCGAGAAGCCCCGCCCCGCTCGCCGCCCCGGGCTGGTCGGATCGTCGGTGATCGCGATGCCCTTGTTCGGCGAGTCTGTGTTGAGCTGCATGACGCCGTTGTCGAAGCTGATCGAGCCATCCGGGTCCATGGCCGTATCGAGCGCCGCCTGAAGATCGGCGATCGTGCCTCCGAACGGGGTGATGTTCGCCTGGTCGTCAAGAATTTCGCCCGTGCCGAAGTCGATGCGGAAATTGCGAAGCACAACGCCCTGGTCATCGACAATGCCGATATGCGTGACACCAGAGAAGTTGAGCAGGTCGGTTTCCAGCAGGCCAGTATTGCGGCCGGTCATCGACACCGGGGCAGGAATGGTGCTGGCGGCGTTGTGCGCCGCGTTGAGCGCTTCGACTGTTCCGGCGGCAAACTCGCCGAACGCGAGCTGCAGGTTCACCAGTTCCTTGTCGCGCGCGCGCAGCAGGCCGTTGAGCTCGCCGCCAGAGATATGCGTCTCAAGCGGTATTTCGGTGGTCGAACGCGGCGCCATCATCACGACGCTCGGATAGGGCTCGCCATTCGTCGCGGAATCCAGACCCAGCGTCGCGGAATCAAGATCGACAAGCAGCATGCCGTCGGTCGTGCGGATTTCGACGCCGCCGAGTGGACGCTTCTGCGCCCGGATGTCCATGATCTCGGCCAGCCGGTCGACCATGCGCTGCTGCTCGGTCTCGGCCTCGCTGGGCGGGTAGCCGGCGATCAGCGAACGCTGGATCGAGGTGTTGAGCTTGGCGATGCCGCTCATCAGGGAGTTGGCTTCTTCCAGCGAGGAAACAATGCGCGACTGCGATTCATTCCGCAGCGCCTGAATCTCTTCCGCGGTGGAGTCGAGCTGGGCAAGCAGCGTCGTGAGGTCGGACAGCGTCGACGACCGGCGAAGCGCCGAGGCGGGGTCGACGGCCAGCGCGCCAAAGCTGGCGAAGACGGGATCGAGCGTCGAAAACACGGTGGACGTATCCGAAGGATCGCCCAGCAATCCCTGCGCCCGGTCCATGAACTGGGAGAGAATGTCCGCCGAAGCCACATCGGCCGCGCCACGCATCTCTGCTGCAGCGAGATACGCGTTGGCTACGCGCGTCACTTCGATCTCGATGCCAGACAGCCCACC
>CALMWO010000177.1 GCA_937873805.1 uncultured Hyphomonadaceae bacterium | reverse complement strand
GAAGCAACTGGCCGCGCAGGTTTCGGCCGCGACCAAGACGATCGCCAGCGAGATCCATGGCGTGCAGTCGGTTTCGGCGGAAGTCGTCACCTCGCTGAAGGCCATTCAGGTGTCGGTGAACACCATCTCGAACAGCATTTCGGAAGTCGCGGCTGCGGTTCAGCAGCAGTCTTCGGCGACGTCGGAAATTTCGGCGACGATGCAGATGGCGTCCGGCTCGGTCAACGCGATCGACAAGGGCATTGGCGAAATGGCGGGCGCCATGTCGTCGGCGGCGAACTCCACAGAGCTGGTGCGTGGCAATATGCAGGTGCTGGTGAAGTAGCGAGCCTAGCGGCGGCTGTCGTTCGGGCGCACGGCCAGAATGGCAAGGATGCCGAAGGCGACGATCAGCGAGAGAGCCTGAACAAGAACCTGCATGGCCATCACTCTCACTCCCGCGCGTTGCTAACCACTTAAGCGCGCGGGAGCTCCCGCGCAGGACCGACCGTCACTTTGTCGCAGACGGCATCACTAGGCGCGAAGCTCGCGCCCGAATGCGTCGGCGATTTGGCGAAGTGTGGCCGGGGCAGGACGCGCGTTCAGCTATCGTGCGGATCGTCGCGAGGTGTGCTCTTGCGGGCACGGTGATCGTCGAGACGACGAACGACAACCTCGTGCGGGCTCTCCTGCCCGTCCGAAGGCGGAACGACTGGCGGCGGGCGGCCAAAACGAGCCCGGAGCGCGGGCGTGACAAGCACCGCGATCAGAACGGCCAGCAGCAAGACAAAGATCAAGCCGCCCATGGCGGTCTATCTCCATTCCAACGCGGCGCCTTCGAAGCACGCAGCAGCCCGTGTCGAGAACGGGCCGCCCGCCACATCATGGAGCGCTATCCCATCATATAGGGTCACGGGACCCCGGCGCAGCCCCTTGCGGGCACGGATCAGCACGCGGCCTGCGGCTGCGCCCGGCGTGGGACGGATGGGCAACACCTCGATTTCGCCTGTGCGGGGATTCAGTAGCTCAAGCAGGTCGGCCAGCGCAGCGGCGCGATGAACCAGCGTGATCCGGCCTCCCGGCTTAGTGACGTGATGGAGGAAGAGGATCCACGCTTTCAGAGGAGTTTCGGCCAGATAGGCCTTCTCCTTGCCCGGCGCGGGGGCACGGACGGCGGCGGGATCGAAAAAGGGCGGATTGGAGAAAGACTGGTCGTAGACATTCTCCAGCGCCGAAGGACGCTCTGCGATGTCGTGCGTGCGGATGTCGGCGTGCGCGGCGAAGGCGTTCGTGGCGATGCCCTGCCCGGCCAGCGTGATGGCTGCGGAATCGCGCTCGAAGCCGGTGAAATGACAGCCGCCGAGCCTGTGGACGGCGCAAAGAAGCGCAGCGCCAGCGCCGCTGCCCGCTTCCGCCAGCGATTCACCCGTTTTGGCGGACAGCGAGGCCGCCAGCAGGACCGCGTCCATTCCGGCGCGATACCCCCGGGCGGGCTGCACGACCGTGACGGCGCCGCCGAGGAAGCGGTCATAGGTGACGAGGCTGTCCTTCACGTGGCCTCACCATCGGGCTCCCATTCGGGATCGCTGTCGACGAGGCCCTGATGGGGCTGGTCGAGCTGCTTAAGCACGTCTTTTGCGGTGGCGGCGTACTCGTCCGGGACCAGTATTCGGCGCTCGACCGCCAGGATGCTCCCCTCGGCGGCGGCCATGAAACGATCGGCCACAAAGGGGTGGCAGCCAGCCTGCTTCAACAGGACCATGGCGTAGTCGAGCCGGATAGGGTTATTGGTTCTCAGAACTTCGATCATTTTCGCGACAACTTGCCACGCCGCTGACCAGCTCCGTGGTTCCTATTTCTTGACCAGCTTCTCACGCGGCGAATATCGTATAATAGCTGCGCCCCGTGAAGCGGGTTGGAAAGCGCTTAAGGGGATGGAATTGGCCGGTTACGCCGAAATCCAGACGCAAGCGTCGCCGCCTGCAACGCCGATGGACCGCCTTGTGGCGCTTCTTCGTCCCGAGCTGGCCGACGTTGAGCGGCTGCTCGTGGAACGCGCGGCGAGCCCTGTGGCTACGATTCCCGATCTTTCGAGCTATCTGATTGCGGCCGGCGGCAAGCGCCTGCGCCCTGTTCTGACGCTCGCCGCGGCGCGGGCTGTGGGCGGACGCGGCAGTGAGGCCGTATGCAAGCTGGCGGCGGCGGTTGAGTTCATCCATACGGCGACCCTGCTTCACGATGACGTGGTCGATGACAGCGACCTGCGGCGCGGCAAGGCGGCGGCCAAGAATGTGTGGGGGGCGTCCGCCTCCATTCTGGTTGGCGACTTCCTGTTCGCGCGCTCGTTCACGCTGATGACCGAAACGCGCGACCTGCGCATCCTCGACATTCTCAGCCGCGCCTCGTGCGTGATCGCCGAGGGCGAAGTGCGGCAGCTGGCGGCGCTCGGGAAAGTCGATCTCGCGTTCAACGAATACATGGCGATCGTCGAAGCCAAGACGGCTGCGCTGTTCGAGGCCGCCTCGCGCGCAGGCGCATATACGGCGACGAACGATGATGCGGTTGCGGACGCCATGGGCGAATATGGGCGCAGGCTCGGTCGCGCCTTCCAGATCGTCGATGACCTGCTCGATTACGGCGGCCTCACCTCGGTGATCGGCAAGGCCGTGGGCGACGACTTCCGGGAAGGCAAGCTTACCCTGCCCGTGCTCTATGCGCGGGAAGCTGCCGATGCGGCGGACCGGAAATTCTGGGACCGTGTGATGGGTGAACGCACGCAGACCGAGAGCGACCTCGCACACGCCATCCACCTGATCCGTTCGTCAGGCGCTGCCGAGCGCACGCTGGAGACGGCGCGTGTGGAAGCTGCTGCCGCGCAGGCCGCGCTGGCGCGAGCCGCGCGTGGAGCTTTCCATGACGAACTGGCTGAGCTTGCCAACCACTGCGTGGACCGGGCTTTCTGAATCAGGCGATATCCGCGCCGACCAGACCTGCTGCAACGCCTGAGCGGCGGACACGCCAGTGGATCCAGACCGACACGATTGTCAGAAGAACGAAGGCGATTGTCGGAACCTGATCGCCAAGGATCGTCGCGGCAACAGCGAACACGGCGGCGTTGAGCGCCCAGAAAGCGTGGACAAGCGATACCTGCCAGTGATGCAGGCCCGCCTTCATCGCGATCTGGTAGGTGTGGTCGCGGTGGGCTGCGAACAGCTTCTTGCCGTGCATCGAGCGCCAGGCGAGCGTCATCAGCACGTCTGACAAGAAGGGCAAGAGCAGCATTGGCGGCACGAACAGCAGGTCTGGCCGCAGGCGCACGAATTCGAGGCTGAGGCCGCCGAGGATCGCGCCGGCGAAATATGCACCGGCATCGCCCACGAACAGCTTGCCTGAAATGTTCCATACGAGGAATCCAGCAAGCCCGCCCGCGACAGCCATGGCCAGCAAGGCGAGCGTCCACGCGCCGATGAAAGCAGCGCACACGCTGAGCCCCAAGGCTGCGATGAGGGCCATGCCCATGGCGAGCCCATTGGCGCCATCCATGAAATTGACGGCATTGATCACAACGACCAACCACAACATCGAACCCATGATGGCGAGCACGTACGGTAGCTGGATCATCACGCCAGGCCAGAGGCCAAGCGCTTCGACGCGCGCGCCGAATATCGCCATGCCGAGCGTGATGGCCAGCACCAGCACCAGCCTGTAGGTCGCGCGGACATTGAGAATGTCATCAGCAAAGCCAAGCAGCATGGCGCCTAGCGCGCCTGCGCCTGTGACGAGGATCACGCTGTCGAGATTCCAGTCCGTGAGTTCGGTGATCGCGACTGTTGCGAGGTAGGCGGAGATCATCACGGCGAGACCGCCTGAGGTGGGCACGGCGTGGCGCTGGATCTTTCGCGCCTCGGTTGGCGCATCCATGATGCGCACGGACATCATCACGCGGCACAGCAGCACGGCTGGCGCTGCGGCCAGCAGGAAGGCCAGAAGGATGCGGATGGGTTCGCCCATGGCGACTGGCTAGCCCAGATCGACGCCGGCGGCCAAGCTCTAGTCGTTCGTCTCTAGGTATTTGACTGGGCGGACGCGCCCCGGAACAGGGTGGGACGGACCCAGTATTTGCGCTTCTTCTCGGCGATGCGACGCGCGGCGGCTTCGGCCGCGGCGTCATCGGCGAAGATGCCGAAACAGGTCGGTCCGCTGCCGGACATGCGCGCCAGCAGACAACCCGGCTCCGCCCGGATCGTGGCCAGCGCCCGCTCGATTTCCGGGCACAGGGCGACGGCGGCGGCCTGCAGATCATTGCGATAGTTTGCCAGCGCCGCGGTGAACGATTCGAGATCATGTCCCCATGGCGGGTCGACCTCGCGGAAGGCGCGGTTGGCGCCGAGCTGGTCGAAGCGGCCGAAAACGCGGCGGGTTTCCAGCGTGATGCCGGGATTGACGAGCACCGCCGGCATGTCGGGCGCGGCGACATCGATCAGCCGCTCTCCCGTGCCGCGCATTACCAAGGGGCGCAGGCGGACGCAGGCGGGAACATCCGAGCCGAGCTGGATGGCGAGGCGCTCGAGCGCCGCTTCGCCAAACTCGATACCCCACATTTCATTGAGGACATGCAGGGCTGCGGCCGCATCTGACGAGCCGCCGCCGACACCGCCAGCTATCGGCAATTCCTTGTGCAGCACGAGCGCTGCGCCAAGACCTCCGCGTTCGCACGCATCGCGCAGCGCCATGCCGGCGGCAAGCGTAAGATTGTTGGGGGCGTTCTTGAGCTGCTTTGCGCCCGGGCCTTCGACCTTGAGCGACAATTGCGGCGCGGCGCGCGCGGAGATGCGGTCGGCGGCGCGCGTATCGGCGAACATCACGAGACTGTCGACGGGATGCAGCCCGCCGGGGCCCGGCGGGCCCACATGCAGGTAGAGGTTCACCTTTGCCGGCGCCCAGGCCGTGGTGAAGTTCGCGCGATTTGGAGACAGACTCATGGGCGCGAAGCTAGACTCGCTGCCGGCATCGCTGGCAAGCCCTTGTCGAGCTTGCCGCGCAGGGATTGTTCGCGTTCGGGACCGGGTTTCAGGCGCAGCGCAGCGATCCATTGATAGCGCGCCTCGGCTTCGCGCCCAGAGCGCCAGTAAGCGTCTCCGAGATGATCGACGATTTCCGCATCGGCCGGTGAAAGCTCTGTCGCGCGCTCAAGCTGCAACACCGCTTCACTGTACTGGCCCAGCTGAAAATGCGCCCAGCCGAGACTGTCGACAATGTAACCCTGATCGGGGCGCGCGGCCGCCGCCTTGCGGATAAGCGTCATCCCCTGCTCGACATGTTCGCCACGCTCGACCCAACCGAAGCCAAGGAAGTTCTGGATTTCGGGCCGGTCTGGTTCGATGGCGAGCGCGGCGATGGCGTCGGCTTCCGCCGCCTTCCAGTTGCCGCCTGCGCTCAGCGCATTGGCGCGCGCGAACAGGACGCGCCAGTCAGGCTGTTTGGCTTCAAGATCGGCCGCGATGATTTCATCGTAGAGCTTGCGCGCACGCTCGTGATTACCGTTGATCCGGTTGAGATCGGCCACCGCAATGGCGATGTCGCGACGGCGAGATGACGCAAGCGCCTGATCGGCGGCCACCAGCGCTTCACCCGGGTGATCGATGCCATTGAGCAGCCAAGCCTGCTGGATCAAGGCTTCGGCGCGCCAGGGCGATGTTGCCTGTATCTCGCGCAGGACTTCGACGGCGTCTTCAGCGCGTTCCTGCTGACTGAAGGCGTCAGCGAAGGCGAGCCGCGCGGGCGCAAGTTCGGGGTCGAGACGCAGGGCAAGCGAATAGCGTAACGCACCGAGTTCGGGGCTTGAGCGCGCGATACCGCCGGCAGAGGCAAGATAGATGACGATCGCTGCGCCCTGCCGTGTCGAGAGCTTCGGCCGCACGACGGGCTGGCCGCTGTCGAGCATCGTCAGCAGATAGTCGGTGAGCGAGCTGGCGCCGCTCTCCTCGATTTCCAGTGCAATCGCCTTGTGGGCGCCGGCGATATCGCCGCGCGACGCCATCAGACGCGCATTGAGCGAGGCTACGAGAGCGGTCGAGGCAAGTGGAAGACGCTGCGCCTGATTGAAGGCGTCGATCGCCTTCTCGTCACGGCCCGCGCCGAGATACATCATGCCCCGTATCGCGGCTTGCTCGCCAGCAAGAAGGCGGCGTGGCGGCAGCTGGGCAAGGGCGGCGATACCCTTGTCGGCGCTTTCGGTTGCGGTGAGCCATGCGGTGAGAAAGCCGACAAGATCTGCATTGATCGCGCCGAGACTGCTGGTCCTGAGACGCTGCAAGGCCGACTTCGTCTTACCGCTGCCGATCTCGTCGACGATCAGGACGAGCTGAGCGCTGGGAGATTGTTGCGCAACCGAAGCGTCTACCGCAGCGACCATGCGCGTCGCTTCGCCAGCATCGCCCGAGATCAACGTTGCGAATGTCGCGCGTTCCAGAAGCGTTGCATCCGTCGGCGCGCTGCCGAACGCGCGCCGGTAATAGGCGGCGGCGGAAGATGGATCGCCGGACATGCCGGCATACCTGGCGGCTATGAAATCGGCATATTCCTGCTGGGTTTTCAGCTCTTCCAGCCTGGCAGGGGTCAACCACGGCCCGTAGCCCGCCGGACCGCTTGCGCAGCCCGCGCCAATGCATGCCGTCACCGCAAGAAGGGACGTTCGGAATCCTGACCACATGCAGGTATGCTGCCCCACACCTCCGCGACCATCAACAGGCGATCGCTGTTCCAGCTTGCTGCGTGGGTGGTTAATGGAACCTAGATATCGCTGGTGCCTTCGCTTCGCGGCGCACGCGGAACCTCAGGCGTATCACGGCGCACCGGAGCAGGCGTAGTGAGGCCGCTGCGCAACTTCTCCTCGATCAGCACGCGATTATGGTCCGGCGCGTAAGAAGCGACGGCGTCCCGCCAGAACCTGCGGGCTTCTTCCTGTTCACCGAGACGCCATTTCACATCGCCAAGGTGATCCGAGAGTTCCCAGTGCGCGAAGGGCTCATAAGCTTCCAGCGCCATTTCGATGAAGCGGTTGGCTTCACGGAAATCGCCGTACTGATAGTAGGCCCAGCCGATGCTATCGAGCAGGTTCGGCTCATCAGGCGTCAGGCGGATCGCCTGCTTCAGCAGTTTGAAGCCCTCGTCGAGTTCTTCATCGCTCGCGTGGCCGTCGATCAGCGAGTAGCCGAAATTGTTCATGAGGCCGGTATTGTCCGGCTGCTCCGTCAACATGTGGCGCATCATGGCGAGGCCATCGGCGCGCTGCGGGCTTTCAACCAGCATCGAGGCAAGAAATTGCTGCGTTGTCTCGTCGTCTTCGATCACGCGGGCGGCGCGGGCAGCCTCAACAGCACCGTCGATATTGCCCGCCTGCAAATGCGCCTGCGCGCGTGACATCAGGCCGTAGACCTGTTGGCCGGGCGTGAGTGTGCCCTGCTTCATCGCCTGATCAATCAAGGCGAGCGCGCGCGCGGTCTTGTTCGCGGTAGTGAGCGCGCCGGCCGCCTGAATCTTGGCGTCTGGGCTGCTGTCGATCTTGAGGGAGCGCTCGGTCAACGCTTCGAGCGTCTCGGGCGATCCGAGCTCAAGCGCGGCGAGGCCCGCCGTCGCCAGCAGCAGCGATGTCATTTCCTTCGGCGGATTGCCGATCTGCGCGAGGCGCAGCGCGGGCTCGAACTTGCCCTGCTCCTGCAGGCGGTTTACCTCCTGCACGCGGATCTCACCGTTGTCGGGATCGAGCAGCAGCGCGCTCTGGCGCATGGACGACAGCAGGTGGTTGAACGGCGTCTTGCCGCCGCGGCCCGCCATCACCGCCATGATGGCTTCCTGTTCCTCGATCAGCCCGGCCTCATCGCCGATTGCCTGCGCCATCGCTTGCGACAGCGTGCGCGGCTTGTGCCGATCCTGCCCGGACTTCGCCTTGGCGAGACGGTCGCCGACATAACCGTCGTCGGGCGTTGCTTCCGAGAGGCGCGTCAACAGCGCGACAGCTTCCGCATCGCGGTTCAGGCCGCGCAGCAGTTCGGCCTGGCGCAGGGCCAGCAGGCGCTGGCTCTGGAAGGCGCGCGAGCGGGCGAAGTAGTTCGGCAGTTGCGCTTCGTCAGGGCCGGGCGCGTCAAAGGTGTCGGGGGCCTGATCGTAGATTTCCAGCGCAGCGCCAGCATCGCCCAGACCTTCCGCCAGCAGCGCGCGGTGACCGAGCAGCGTTGCCGACGGCACGACGTTGCGCATCTTGGTCATTTCGACCTGCGCCTCGGCGCCACGGCCGTTGAACGCAAAGACCCACGCGCGCAGATGGTTGGCGCTCATCCACTCCGACGGACGGCGGCTTGCCATCGCATCGAGCACGGTCTGCGCCAGCGCCGGATCATTTGCGGCGATCGCATCAACGATCAGATAGCCCCAGGCGCCGGCATTGGATTTCTTCGCGTAGTCGACACGCACGCGACCCATGAAGGCCGCCATGTCGCCGGCTTCAAGCATCTCGTTGGCGCCGGGATAGCCGCCGAGCGGTTTGTCGTACGGGGCTGTCGCTTTCGCAGCGGCGGACACCGGCGTAACCGGCGCAGGCGGCTGAACGGCAGGATCAGCCGGCGGCGCGTCGGGATTGGCTTCGGTTTCGAGCTGGGGCTGCGCCAGCGCCATCAGTGTCTTCGGCGCAGCATCCTCGCGCGGGAGCATCCCGCAGCTGTTCATCGGCTGCACGCCGCCGCCGGTGAAGACATAGACGGTCCGGCACCCGTTCTCGCCGAACCCCGGCACGCCCATCGAGGCACAGGCCGTGAGCAGGGCGGTGGCCGAAGCCGCAACAATGAGGCGAAGTTTCAGGTGTGTCATAAGGCGACGCTATCCGAAGGCTGGGACAGGCTCAACTAAGCCCGCGCCGTCAGTTACGCGCCATAATTTGTCGTGAACTGGGCGGAGCGGGAGCGCCTTTCGGGCACTACCATGAAGCGAAGTAGCCAGACCCCGCATTAGCGGGAGCGTCCTTGACCCGTTCGCTGCTACGCCACGGAAAATCTATCCGGGAATAACCGCGTCTGGCGGGCGTGCCCCAGAAGGTCGCGCACCTGGTCGCCGAGCAGCGGCCCGACCTCGTCCAAGCCGCCGGGCCCCTCGACGCGCGCCACCCCAGTCGAGCGAAGCGGGCCGTGTAGCCCGCGTCGACCCCACGCG
>CALMWO010000176.1 GCA_937873805.1 uncultured Hyphomonadaceae bacterium | reverse complement strand
CGTCTATCGCAGCCCGGCATTGATCTTGGCAAGCGCCGCGCTTCCCGGCGTCAGCTGCTCGGTCCCCAGCTGGTTCAACGGTCTTGCCGTTGTTCCGAGCCGGTCATGCAGGTCAGTCGCTTCAGGGTCCACATACAGAAGCCCCGTGACAATCTCCCCCTCCGCATGTCGCTCCTGCAGATAGTTCGCCGCCACGATCTTGTTGGTCGGATCATAATCCTCGGCCAGTTTCCGAAGCCGCAGCACAGACCCGTCATGCTGCGTCACTTCCCGCAACTGCCCCGGCGCATAATCCGTCGTGATCGGCGTCCGTCCGAGTATCACGTCCAGCCGGTTCACCGCCTCATTGTGCTCGCGCACATAATCAAAGCTCTTGGTCGAGCCCGCGTGATTGTTGAAAGCCACACAGGGGCTCAGCACATCCAGAAACGCCGGCCCGTGATGCGACAGCGCGCCCTTGATCAGCGGCACAAGCTGTTCCTTGTCGCCCGAAAACGACCGCCCAACATAGGTCGCGCCAAGCTGCAGGGCGAGGGCGACTAGATCGATCCCGCTCTCGGTGTTCTCGACGCCCTTCTTGGATTTCGATCCCTTGTCCGACGTTGCCGAGAACTGTCCCTTGGTCAGTCCATAGACGCCATTGTTCTCGACAATATAGCTCATGTTCACGCCGCGCCGGATCGAATGCGCGAACTGGCCCAGCCCGATCGAGGCGCTGTCGCCATCACCGGAAACGCCCAGATAGATCAGCTCCCGGTTCGCAAGGTTGGCCCCGGTGAGAACGCTCGGCATCCGCCCATGCACCGAGTTGAAGCCGTGGCTCTGCCCGAGAAAATAATCCGGAGTCTTCGACGAGCACCCGATCCCCGACATCTTGGCCAGCCGATGCGGCTCGATATCCAGCTCCCACGCCGCCTGCACGATCGCGGCGCTGATCGAGTCATGTCCGCATCCGGCGCACAGCGTGGAGACGCGCCCCTCATAGTCGCGTCGCGTGAAACCAAGCTCGTTCTTCGGAAGGCTGGGATGGTGAAGTTTTGGCTTGAGGATGTAGGTCATGATTTCCTCGTGATCTGCCGCGTCGCCTGCCGGGCGTCGAGCCGTTTGCCGATGGCGTCGATCAGGAAACGCGCCGTAATCGGCGTGCCATCATAATGCAGGATGGATGTCAGTCGCGCGGGATCGATCCCGCCCTCGATCATCAGCAGCGATCGCAGCTGCGCATCGCGGTTCTGCTCAACCACGCAGATCTCTTCGTGCGCGTGGATGAAGTCATAAACATCCTGCCCAAACGGGAAGGCCCGCACACGCATCGCGTCGATGTGGTGCCCCTTGGCTTCAAGCGTCTCGAGCGCCTCATCCATCGCGGCGCTGGTCGACCCAAAATAGATCGCGCCGATCCGCGTCTTCTGCGTCGCCGGTTTGACGACAGGGCCGGGCACGAGCGTGGCTGCCGTGTGAAATTTCTTGAGCAGCCGCTCCATATTGTCCTGGTAGTCGACGCCCTTCTCGGAATAGCCCGCCATGCGGTTGCGCGATGTTCCTCGCGTGAAATAGGCGCCCTTGGTCGGGTGCGTGCCGGGATAGGTGCGGAACGGAATGCCGTCGCCATCCACATCCGTATAACGCCCGAAGAACTTGCCCGCTTCGAGCTCTTCCGCCGTCATCACCTTGCCGCGGTCGATCTGCTTCGCATCGTCCCATTTGAACGGCGGCACCAGCCATTCCTGCATGCCGATATCGAGATCGAGCATCACGAACACGGTCGTCTGCAGCCGGTCTGCGAGATCGAAAGCCATCGCGCCCATCTCGAAACATTCGCCAGGATCGGCAGGCAGCAGAAGAACATGCTTGGTGTCGCCATGACTGGCGTAGGCCGCAAGCAAAAGGTCCGACTGTTGCGTCCGCGTCGGCATGCCAGTCGAGGGGCCGCCGCGCTGCACATCGAAGATCACAGCCGGAATTTCAGCGAAATAGGAAAGCCCGATGAATTCGTTCATCAGCGATATGCCCGGGCCGGACGTGCAGGTGAAAGCCCGCGCTCCGTTCCAGCCCGCGCCCACAACTATGCCAATGGATGCGATCTCGTCTTCGCCCTGAACGATCGCATAGCGCTTGGTTCCATCCTCATCCGTGCGCAGGTCTTCGCAATAGCCCGTGAATGCTTCGGCCAACGAGGTCGACGGCGTGATCGGATACCAGGCGCAAACCGTCGCGCCGCCATAAACCGCGCCAAGCGCCGCCGCCGCATTGCCTTCGACAAAGATGCGATCGCCCACCGCATCGGCGCGCTGCAGTTGCAGCCCGATGGGATCGAGATGTTTCGCCGCCCAGTCTCGCCCCAGATTGAAGGCGTTGAGGTTCGCGCCGATCAGCTTGGGCTTGGAGGCGAACTCTTCTTTCAGCAGCTGCTCGATGACGGCCGGTTCGATGCCGATCAGGTGAGACAGCGCGCCGACATAGCAGATGTTCTTGAACAACTGCCGTTCGCGCGGAATCTTGTAAGCCTCATTGCAGATCGCCGTGAGCGGTACGCCGATGATGTGAATGTCGTCACGAAACTTCGATGCGGGCAGGGGCTTGGTCGAGTCGTAAAAGAGATAGCCTCCCGGCACGATCTCCTTCACATCATCGTCCCATGTCTGCGGGTTCAACGGCACGGCCAGATCAACGCCACCGCGCCGACCCAAATGCCCTGCGCCCGACACGCGCACTTCATACCAGGTGGGCAGCCCCTGAATGTTCGACGGGAAGATGTTTCGCGCCGCCACCGGTACGCCCATGCGGATGATCGATTTGGCGAACAGCCCGTTGGCGCTGGCCGAGCCTGAGCCATTCACGTTGGCAAACTTGACCACGAAGTCGTTGACTGCCGTCAACGGCGCGGGCCGGATCTCGTTCGCTTGCGTTATCGTGTCCGGCATTTCGCGCCTGCCTGCGTTATGTCGATCAGATACTTCTGCATGTCCCACGCGCCAGTCGGACAACGTTCAGCGCAGAGCCCGCAGTGAAGGCAGACGTCCTCGTCTTTCACCATCACGCGGCCTGTCGGCAGCCCGTCAGCGACGTAGAGATCCTGCGCGAAGTTGAATGCTGGCGCCTTCAGTCGCTCGCGCAGCTCTTTCTCTTCGCCGTCTTCGGTGAAGGTGATGCAGTCCATCGGGCAGATGTCGACGCAGGCGTCGCATTCAATGCACACCTTCGCGGTGAACACGGTCTGCACATCGCAGTTGAGACAGCGCTGCGCTTCCTTGAAGCCGACGGCCTGATCGAAGCCGAGTTCGACTTCCGCCTTCACGTCCTTCAGCGCGACAGCCTTCTCGCGATGTGGAACCTTGTAGCGCTGGTCGTTCGCAATGTCGTTGTCGTAGCTCCATTCGTGAATGCCCATCTTGTGGGAAATCACCGTGACGCCTGGCGCAGGGCGGACGCTGATGTCCCGACCCGCCAGG
>CALMWO010000175.1 GCA_937873805.1 uncultured Hyphomonadaceae bacterium | reverse complement strand
ATGCGCCCTCGCCCTTCGATGGGCGACCCTGCGGGCCTGCTCACGGTGAGGGCTATCGGGCGGCGTCATCCTCGGGTCAGGCCCGGGGATGACGGTGAGATGCGTCTGGACCTGTGCGTGGGACTGGATCCCGGCCTTCGCCGGGAACGCGTACACGGGGTGTATGCTTCCGGGTGTGGTGTTGAGCACGTCCTCGTTTGTTTACGTAGCGGCGGACGTGCTTGAGCGCTGATAGGCAAGTGTTTGCGGCGATTAACGCGAGCGCATTCAAATTGTTTTTGCGGGCAAGTCGTGTTGCACTGTCTCTACAAAACAGACCCTGAGCGCACTGATCTCCTCCCAAAGTCTCGGGGCGACCAATTGAACGGCGGAAACTTCGGCATCGAGGTTGGGGCCCGTGGGTCTATGGCAACAAGGAGGAGTGCCGTGCAGTTTTCATCGATCCTGGTCTCGCTGGCATGTGCGCTCGCGATTGCGCCGGCAGCCCTGGCGCAGGCCGAGCCGAAATATGATCCGCCCAAGACCACATGGGGCGTGCCTGATCTGCAGGGCTTCTGGAGCAGCGCCTCGCTGACATCGATGCAGCGTCCGGCGGGCGCGACTGGGCTGGTCGTCAGCGACGAGGAAGCGAACAAGCTGTTCCACAGGAACATCTACACGCGCGTGGCGAAGGAAGAGTCGGTTCTTTCCAAGGCCGAGCTGCTGACGGATGGAAACCCGGATCGCGCCTACAACCGTTTCTGGATGGACCCGGGCTCCGACCTCGGGAAGATCGATGGCAAGTATCGCTCGTCGTGGGTCGTTGAGCCTGCCAACGGACAGATACCGTACAAGGGCGACAGCAGGGCGTCGCGCCCCGCTGAATCGGAAGAAGCATTCTCCGACCTCAAGAGCGACAACCCCGAAGACCGCGGCATGCCGGAGCGTTGCATCTGGGGCTTCACCGGCGGCCCGGGCCCCGTGCTCTACAACTCGATGTATAATAATAACTACCAGCTCGTGCAGACGCCCGAGTATGTGATGATCGTCGCGGAGATGAACCACGACGTGCGGATCATTCCGATCGGCGCCACGCACAAATCCTCGACGCTGCCGAAATGGGGCGGGGATTCGGTTGGTCACTACGAAGGCGACACGCTGGTCGTGGAAACCACCAATGTCGAGCCGCGCCAGAACAGCTACATCTCCAAGACCGGCAAGGTGACCGAGCGCTTCACGCGCGCCAGCGATGGGCAGGTGATCTATCAATACACGGTTGAAGATCCCTCGCGCTATTCGCAGCCGTGGAAAGGCGAGATGCCGTTGAACGCTTCGCAGGGGCCGTATGAATACGCCTGCCACGAAGGCAATTACAGCATGGTCAACCTGCTTGGCGGCGCGCGTGCGTTCGAGCGCGAAGGCCGCAAGAACGGCGTGCGGAAGCAGATCTTCGCGGGCGTTGCTGAAGCGGACGAGTAGGGCGG
>CALMWO010000174.1 GCA_937873805.1 uncultured Hyphomonadaceae bacterium | reverse complement strand
CAGCCGGGCCCGCCGCGAGGAAGTGATTGATAAACTGGCCGCCGCCTGGATCCTGCAAGGCGCGATCGACAGGCTTAACGACCGTCGTTGACCATCCCAAAGGGCCGCCAAGGGTTGCCGTCCCGCGACTCCCTCGGTATCACCCCCAAAATCGCGGGACATTTACATGGCGGACTACGCCTTTCCCCATCGACACCTCCTGGGTATCGAGGGCCTGAACCGGCTCGACATCGAGACATTGCTGGAATTGGGCGACCGCTACGTCGAGCTCAACCGAAGCCGCGTTAAGCATGCCAACGTTCTCGCCGGCCAGACGCTGGTAAACCTGTTCTTCGAGAACTCGACCCGCACGCAGGGCTCGTTCGAAATCGCCGGCCGCCGCCTCGGCGCCGACGTGGTCACGATGCCCATCGCCACCTCCTCGGTGAAGAAGGGCGAAACGCTGATCGACACAGCCATGACGCTCAACGCCATGCGGCCCGACCTGCTGGTCATCCGTCACGGCTCGTCCGGCGCAGTGAAGCTGCTCTCGCGGAAAGTCGACTGCGCGGTGGTCAACGCCGGCGACGGCACGCACGAACACCCGACGCAGGCCCTGCTTGATGCGCTGACCATCCGCCGCCGCGTCGGCGATATCAGCGGCATGAAGATCGCGATTTGCGGCGACATCCTGCACAGCCGCGTAGCGCGCTCGAACGTCGCCTGCCTGAACGTCCTCGGCGCCGAAGTCCGCCTCATTGCCCCGCGCACGCTGACGCCTCCCGGCGCCGCTGAATGGGGCGCAAAAGTCTTCACCGACATGCGCGAGGGCTTGAAAGGCTGCGACGTCGTCATGATGCTGCGCCTTCAGCAGGAACGCATGGATGGCGCTTACCTGCCGTCCGCCCGCGAGTTCTTCCACTTCTGGGGCCTCGACGAAGAGAAACTCTCTCACGCCAACCCCGGTGCATTCGTGATGCACCCGGGTCCGATGAATCGCGGCGTCGAAATCGAAAGCGGCATCGCCGATCACAAGACGCGCTCGCTGATCACCGAACAGGTCGAGATGGGCGTCGCCATCCGCATGGCCGTTCTGGAAACGCTGGCGAAGAACGCGCCTGAAATTGGCGCACCGAAGGCCGGAGCGAAACGATGACCGGCCGCACAGCCATCTACAACGCCCGCCTGCTTGACCCTGCCTCGGGCCTCGACGCCAATGGCGGCATCCTGATCGAGAACGGCCTGATCACCGATATCGGCGTCGGCATCACGAAAGCCACAACGGCTGATGTGAAGATCGACGCCAAAGGCAAGGCGCTTGCCCCCGGCCTGATCGACCTGCGCGTCAAAACCGGGGAGCCCGGCGCAGAGAATAAAGAGACGCTGGAAACCGCAGGCGATGCAGCGGCCGCAGGCGGCGTCACCACCTTCATCGTCATGCCCGACACCGACCCGGTGCTCGACAGCGTCGCCCTCGTCGACTTCATCAAGCGCCGCGCCGATAGCGTCGCCAAGGTGAAAGTGCTCCCGACCGGCGGTCTCACCATCGATCTCGATGGCGCAAAGATGTCCGAGATCGGCCTGATCAAGCAGGCAGGCGCCGCCTTCTTCACCAATGGCGACAACCCTGTCGAAGACGCCGGCGTTCTCCGCCGCGCTATGTCCTATGCCGCCAGCTTCGACGTGCTGGTCGCCTCGCGCCCCGATACGCCATCGCTCTCGAAGAACACGGTGATGAATGCCGGCGCCTTCGCCGCGCGCCTCGGCCTGCGTGGAGCGCCGCCGGAAGCCGAATGGATCGCGCTCGAGCGCGACCTGATGCTGGCTGAAACCACCGGGGTCCGCCTGCTCGCTGACTGCATCTCGACCGCCCGTTCGCTCGCCGCCGTCGAGCGCGCCCGCGAAGCTGGCGTCAAGGTCTCCTGCTCTGTCGCCGCCTACTCGCTGTTCTTCAACGAGCTCGATGTCGGCGACTATCTCACCTACTGCAAGGTCCAGCCGCCCTTCCGCATCGAGACGGATCGCATGGCGCTGATCGACGGCCTGAAACGCGGCGCAATCGACGCCGTCGTCTCGGCCCACGACCCGCAACCCACGGAAAACAAGCGCCTGCCGATCGCGGATGCTTCCTACGGCGCCGTTGGCCTCGAAACCCTGCTCTCCGCCCTGCTCAGCATCGCTATCCGCGAAGACGTGCCGCTGCTGGCTGCGCTGAAGCCCGTCACATCCGGCCCGGCCGATCTGCTTGGCCTGCCGCAAGGCCGCCTCGCCAAGGGCGCGCCTGCAGACCTCGTCCTCTTCGATCCAGCAGCCCCATGGGCCTGCGACCGCGACGACCTCTCGTCCCGCTCCAAAAACTCGCCCTTCGATGGCCGCAAGCTTGAAGGCAGGGTCTTGCGCACGTGGGTCAATGGCGCGACCGTGTTCGAACGCGGCTGACGGGGGCGCGTCGTAAATGGAAATCTTCGCGAACCTCGGCGTGTTTCTCGTCGTCTATGGCCCGGCCATCGTACTGGGCTACCTGCTCGGCTCGATCCCGTTCGGCCTGGTCATCACGAAACTCGCCGGCCTGGGCGATATTCGCGCCATCGGCTCCGGCAATATCGGCGCAACCAACGTCCTGCGCACGGGCCGCAAGGATCTCGCCCTCGCCACGCTCCTGCTCGACGCAGGCAAGGCTGGCCTCGCTTACTTCTTCTGCATCTGGGGCGCGGCCCTCTACGCAGGGCAGTACACGTCCGACTTCACGCCCGGCTATTACCACAGCCTAGGCCTGATCGGCGGCGCAGCGGCCTTCATCGGCCATTGCTATCCCGTATGGCTGCAGTTCAAGGGCGGCAAGGGCGTCGCGACCTATATCGGCCTGCTGCTCGCCGCGATGTGGCAGGTGGGTCTCGCCTTCGGCGCCGTCTGGCTGCTCACCGCCGCGATCTTTCGCATGTCGTCGTTCGCCGCGCTGGTCGCCACCATCGCCGTGCCGGTGGTGGCCTATTTCATCAATCCGCTCGGCGACGACTGGATCGTCTTTGGCGCGCTCGCCGTACTGATCTACTGGCGTCACCGCGCCAACATCCAGCGCATCCTCGCCGGAACGGAGCCGAAGATCGGCGCGAAGAAAAAGGCTGCGGAGGCAGCCGCTGATCCACCGGAGAGTACGGGATGAAAAGACGCGCGCTCACGGGGGGAGAGCGGGCAGATTGGCTGAGACTTTCGCGGACACGCGGTATCGGCCCGATCACCTTCTTTCATTTGCTCGAACGCTACGGCTCCGCAGCCGCCGTTCTCGAAGACCTGCCGTCACTTGCGAAGAAGGCCGGCGGCAAGGCCGAGGTCAAAGCACCAGACCTCTCGGATATCCAGCGCGAGATCGACGCTACCGCCAAACTTGGCGCAACACACCTCGCCGCCTGTGAACCCGACTACTCCGCCTGCCTCGCCGCCATCGACGCCCCGCCGCCCATCATCGCCGTCCGTGGCAACCGGGCCCTGCTCAGCCGCCAGTCCATCGCGCTCGTCGGCGCGCGTGACGCCTCCGCAGCAGGCCGCCGCATGGCGCGAGATCTCGCCCGCGATCTTGGACAGGCCGGATACGTCATCGTCTCCGGCATGGCGCGCGGCATCGACGGCGAAGCCCACGCAGCCTCAATGGACACCGGCACGGTCGCCGCCATCGCCGGCGGCATCGACCAGATCTATCCGCCCCAGCACGAACAACTCTACGGCGTCCTCGCCCAGCGCGGCTGCCTCGTCTCGGAATCTCCGCTTGGCTATGTCGCGCAGGCCCGCGACTTCCCCAAACGCAACCGCGTCATCTCCGGCTTGTCGCTTGCCACAATCGTGGTCGAAGCCGCCGAACGCTCCGGCAGCCTCATCACCGCCCGCTTCGCCCTAGAGCAAGGCCGCGAAGTCATGGCCGTCCCCGGCTCACCGCTTGATCCACGCGCACGCGGCGCCAACCGCCTCTTGAAACAGGGCGCCGCCCTCATCGAATCCGCCGAGGATGTGCTCCACGCGATGGAAGGAATCTCTCCACCCACCTTCGACGAACCCTTCTCCGACCGGTTCGATGCGCGCGACGCCGATGTGCCTCCCGCCCTGCTCCGCGCCGTCTGCGAAGCCCTCAGCCCGACCCCCATGCGTATCGAAGAAATCGTGCGCGCAGTGGACGCCCCACACCGCCTCGTGGCCGCCGCGCTGGCCGAGCTGGAACTCGCCGGACACGTCCAGACCCATGTCGGTGGAACCGCGTCCCGTGCTGTCTGACACACTTCTGAAATATATCTCCCCCTACGGGGGAGGGTCGGCGCCACACGGCTCCGCGAATTGACATTCCCCGTCCCGGCCCCCAACTTCCCGCCGCAACCTCCCCCAAATACACTGAAATTATTGAGGAAAAATGCAGGTCGTCGTCGTCGAGTCCCCCGGTAAGGTCAAATCCATCAACAAGTACCTGGGCCCCGGGTACAAGGTGCTGGCGTCCTACGGGCACATCCGCGACCTGCCCTCCAAGGACGGTTCCGTGAAGCCCGACGAGGACTTTGCGATGGCGTGGGACATCGACGGAAAGTCGATCAAACACGTCAAGGAAATCGCCGATGCGGTGCGTGAAGCCGACGGCCTGATCCTCGCAACCGACCCTGATCGCGAAGGCGAAGCCATCTCGTGGCACGTGCTGGAAGCGCTCAACGCCCGCAAGGTGCTGAAGGGCAAGACGATCCAGCGCGTGACGTTCAACGCGATCACCAAGAAGGCCGTCACCGAAGCAATCGAGAACCCGCGCCAGATCGACCAACAGCTGGTCGACGCCTATCTGGCCCGCCGCGCCCTCGACTATCTCGTCGGCTTCTCGCTCTCGCCAGTTCTCTGGCGCAAGCTGCCCGGCTCGCGCTCAGCAGGTCGCGTGCAGTCGGTCGCGCTTCGTATCATCGTCGATCGCGAGTTCGAGATCGAGCGCTTCATCACGCAGGAATACTGGCAGGTTCAAACCAGGCTCGCCGTGAATGGCGGCGAGTTCGAAGCCCGCCTCACCGAACTCGATGGCCAGAAGCTGCAGAAGTTCTCGCTGCCGAACGCTGAAGCCGCCGCCCGCGCCCTCGCGACGGTGAAAGCCGGCGCCTATCGCGTCGCCTCGGTCGAGGCGAAGCCGGTCAAGCGTAACCCGCCCCCGCCTTTCACCACCTCCACGCTGCAGCAGGAAGCCGCCCGCAAGCTCGGCTTCTCCGCCAGCCGCACGATGCAGATCGCCCAGCGCCTCTACGAAGGCGTGCAGATCGGCGGCGAGCAGGTCGGCCTCATCACCTACATGCGTACCGATGGCGTGCAGATGGCCGAAGAAGCCTACGCCGCCGCCCGTTCCGCCATCGGCCGCAACTATGGCAAGGACTACCTGCCCGACGGCCCGCGCCGTTACACGTCGAAAGCCAAGAACGCGCAGGAAGCCCACGAAGCCGTGCGCCCCACCGACTTCGACCGCCGCCCCGGCGACCTGCATCTCGAACCGGATATGGCGCGTCTTTATGAGCTCGTCTGGAAGCGCGCCGTCGCCTCGCAGATGGAAGCCGCTTCGCTTGAGCGCACAACGGTCGAAATCCCGTCCAACGACGGCAAGGCGGTGCTTCGCGCCACCGGCCAGGTCGTGAAGTTCGACGGCTTCCTGACACTCTACCAGGAAGGCAAGGACGAAAGCGACGATGAAGACGGTGGCCGCCTGCCCGTCATCAACCAGGGCGACACGCCGAAACTCGTCGACGCCACGCACACCCAGCACTTCACCGAACCGCCACCGCGCTATTCGGAAGCCTCGCTCGTCAAGAAGCTGGAAGAGCTCGGCATCGGCCGCCCGTCCACCTACGCTTCGACGCTCTCCACGCTGATCGACCGCGACTATGTGAAACTCGAACAGAAGCGCTTCATACCGGAAGACAAGGGACGTCTGGTCACGCTCTTCCTCGAGAAATTCTTCGCGCGTTATGTCGAGTACGATTTCACCGCCGGCCTCGAGGAAAAGCTCGACCTCGTGTCCGACGGCAAGCTCGCCTGGAAGGATTTCCTTCGCGACTTCTGGAAAGACTTCAGCGGAGCCATCGGCGCGACAGCCGAACTGCGCGTGTCCAACGTCATCGACGCCCTCAACGAAGAGCTGGCGCCTTACCTCTTCCCCAAGAAGGTCGGCGCCGATGGCGCGGATATCGATCCGCGCGTGTGCCCCACCTGCGGCACAGGCCAGCTGTCGCTGAAGCTCGGCAAGTTCGGCGCGTTTGTCGGCTGCTCGAACTATCCCGAATGCCGCTTCACGCGCCCGTTCGGCGCTGAGCAAAAAGGCCAGACCGACATCCCGCCGGACGGCAAGGTGCTCGGCAACAATCCGGAAGGCGTGCCCGTCTTCCTGAAGAACGGCCGCTTCGGACCTTACGTCCAGCTCGGCCCGGACCCCGTCGAAAAAGGCGAGAAGCCCCGCCGCTCGTCCATTCCCAACGGATGGTCGGTGCCGGATCTTGATCTCGAACAGGGCCTCAAACTGCTGTCGCTTCCCCGCGAAGTCGGCAAGCACCCGGAAGATGGCGAGCCGATCGTCGCCAATCTCGGCCGCTATGGCCCCTACGTGCAGCACATCAAGACCTACGCGAACGTGCCCGACGTCAACGAGCTGTTCGAAATCGGCCTCAATCGCGCCGTGACGCTGATCGCTGAAAAGCGCGCCGGCAAGGGCGCTGGCCGGGGCCGCCAGGCCATCGCCCCGCTCAAGGAACTGGGCAATCACACCGATGGCGAGCCCATCAACCTTTTCAACGGCCGCTTCGGTCCCTATCTTAAGCACGGGCAGATCAACGCCAACATTCCGCGCGGAGCGGACCCAGCCTCCATCACGCTTGAACAAGCAATCGAGCTGGTCGACGCTCGCGCAGCCGCTGCCCCCTCAACGAAAATGAAGGGCAAGAAAAAAGCGGCGAAGGCGCCAGCCAAGAAGGCTGCCGCCAAATCCACTGGAGAAACGAAATCAACGACGACCAAAAAGCCCGCGGCCAAAAAGGCCCCGGCAAAATCCAAACCCGCGAAGAAGGCGACAAAAGCAGAGGCATGAGCCGAGCTCCCCGTCCCAGCGGTCCACCCACGAGAGAGATGGTCCTCGACTATCTCGAAAAGCACCCAAGCCATGGCGCAAAGCGCGACATCGCACGCGGCCTCGACGTTCCGGTGGAACACAAGCCCGAACTGCGCCGCATCCTGAACGAGCTTGAAGCCGAAGGCGCCCTTGTGCGCACGGCCAAGCGCGCCTTCCAGCCTGCCGAGCAGCCGCCGCCAACTGGCATCGTGCTGTTCGAACGCATCGACAAGGAAGGCGAGCTGATCGGCCGCGCCATGGGCCGCGACGGCCCCTTCGGACCGGACATCTACTTCCAGGGCGCACTAGGCAAGGGCCGCGAGATCGCAGTAGGCCCTGGCGAGCGCGCCCTCTGCCACATCAACAAGGGCGGCGACGGGATCTGGCGCGCCAAGGCGATCAAGAAGATCGACGCAACGCCGGAAACCTCGCTCATCGGCGTCTATCGCGCCAACCGCTATGGCGGCACGGTCGAACCGACCTCGCGCAAGGAAAAGAACAACTACATCATCGAAAAGGCCGACGCGCGCGACGCGAAAGACGGCGACCTCGTTCGCATCAACGCCCGTCCCGCCAAAGGCTACGGCCCGCGCCGCGCCAGCATTGTGGAAGTCATCGGCCGCCTCGACGATCCGCGCGCCGCGTCCATCATCGCGATGCACACGCACGGCGTACCGGATGAATTCCCCGAAGCCGTGATCGAAGACGCGAACAAGGCAAAAGCTGCACCTGCGCCGCGTGAAGATCTCACGCGCATTCCGCTCATCACCATCGACCCGGAAGACGCGCGCGACCATGACGACGCTGTCTATGCCGAGCCCGATGGTCATGGCGGCTGGCGCGTCATCGTCGCCATCGCCGATGTTTCAGCCTACGTCCACACCGGCACGATCCTCGACAAGGAAGCCTACCGGCGCGGCAACTCCACCTACTTCCCAGACCGCGTCTCACCGATGCTGCCGGAACACCTCTCGGCAGATGTCTGCTCGCTGAAGGAAGGCGAGCTGCGCGAGACGTTCGCCGTCGAGATGTTCTTCAATTCCAGCGGCGTGAAGACCAAACACCGCTTCATTCGCGGCAAGATGCGCTCCGCCGCCAAGCTGTCCTATCGTCAGGCGCAGGACGCTATCGATGGCCGCCCCGACGACAAGACCGGGCCCCTGCTCGAAAGCGTGCTGAAACCCCTGTGGGACAGCTACTGGACCGTCGACAAGGCGCGCAAGAACCGCGCGCCGCTGGATCTCGACCTGCCCGAACGCCGCGTGCGCATCGGGCCTGATGGCAAGATCGCCTCGATCACCTTGCGTGAGCGTTTCGATGCTCACCGCCTGATCGAGGAATTCATGATCCAGGCCAATGTCTGCGCGGCAGAAACGCTGGAAGACAAGCGCAGCCCGCTTGTCTATCGCGTCCACGAAGAGCCGAGCGAAGAAAAGGTCAACTCGCTCTCGAACTTCCTGCCCACCATCGGTCTCAAATGGACGAAGGGCGAGAAGATCACCGGCAGCCGTTTCAACAAGCTGCTCGCTGATGTGAAAGCTTCCGAGAACGAACACCTCGTCAACGAGATGGTGCTGCGCACGCAGGCCCAGGCCCGCTACGCACACGAGAATCTCGGCCACTTCGGGCTGAACCTCCTGAAGTACGCGCACTTCACCTCGCCCATCCGTCGCTACTCGGATCTCATCGTCCACCGCGCCCTCATCCGTGCTCTGGGCTTGGGCCCGGACGGCATGACGGATCAGGATCGTGTCCGCCTCGAAGAGATGGCCGAACACGTCACCATGACCGAGCGGCGCTCCATGGCCGCCGAACGCGAAGCCACAGACCGCTATCTCGCGATCTTCATGGCCGACCGCATCGGCGCCGTCTTCGACGCCCGCATTGCCGGCGTCACACGCGCCGGGCTTTTTGTGCGCCTCGCCGAAAACGGCGCTGATGGCTTCATCCCGGCCGCGCGCCTGTCGGATGAATACTGGGTCCATGACGACGCCCACGCGGCCCTCGTCGCCCAGCGCTCCGGCCAGCGCTACGAGATGGGCATGAACGTGCAGGTGAAACTGATGGAAGCAACGCCGCTCACCGGCGGCCTGCTCTTCTCGATGCAATCCCCGCCGCGCCCGCGCCGCAACGACCTGAAAGCACCGCAGCGCGAGGAACGCAACTTCCGCGGCAGCCCTTCCCGCAAGCGCCCAACCGACGGCGGCGGCCGCCCGCCCGGCATCAGGCACACGAACAAGAAGGGCGGCCAGGCGAGCTACGGGAAGAACAAGAAGAAGAAGCGCTAGAGCGCCTGCGGCTCTCCCGTTGACTGCGCTCTGTGGCGGGTCCAACTCATGCGCATGACCAACGCCTTCGATCCCGATGATGATCCGGCTCAGGTAGCAGCGGCGAAAGCCGCCGCTGCCAAAAGCCTGTCGGAAGACGATCTCCTGCGCGAAGACCCGGTCAATCTCATTGCCAATCCGGCGACGCCGCGCGATGCGGCAACCCTGATCCTCTACCGCATGACGCCTGACGGTCCGCGCATCCTCATGGGGTGCCGGTCAGAAGGCCACGACTTCATGCCGAACAAGTATGTCTTCCCCGGCGGCCGCGTTGATGACGAGGACGCGCTCGTCCCCGCGCTCACCGAACTCTCGCCCGATGTCGACCAACGCCTCGCAATTGGCGCTACGCGCGCCACGCGCGCCTTCCCGCTGACCGCCATCCGCGAGATGTTCGAGGAAACCGGCCTCATCGTCGGCCGCGCCGCCAGTGGCCTTGGCGACGTGCCGGCCGCCTGGAGCGATTACTATGCCCAGGGCGCAGCGCCCTGCCTTGCCGGTTTCCAGTTCGTTGGCCGCGCCATCACCCCGCCCATGCGCCACAAGCGCTTCGACGCCCGCTTCTTCATGGCGGACGCCGCCGATGCGCTGATCGACGACCGTCCGCCCATAGACGGACGCGAACTGGCTGACCTGCGCTGGTTCACGCTTGCCGAAGTTGCCGGGCTGGACCTGCCGAACGTGACCCGCTTCGTGATCTCTGAAGTCGAGGCCCGCCTGGTGCAACAGGAGGCTCCCAAGCCGTTCTACCTGTACTGGACCGAAAATGGTCATGTCCGCGAGCGGATCGGATAAACCAAAAACGGCCTGTTTTCAGATATTTACGTCAATGTCTTGACTTAAGGCCCGCTCGCCTGTCTAAGCACGCTTCCGAATTTGCAGACACCAGTTTGAGACGCCCAAATGGCCAAGCCGACAAGCATCAAGATCCGCCTCAACTCGTCGGCTGACACCGGCTTCTTCTATGTCACCAAGAAGAACCCGCGCACGCAGACCGAGA
>CALMWO010000173.1 GCA_937873805.1 uncultured Hyphomonadaceae bacterium | reverse complement strand
TTGTGATTCAAATCCGGTGTGCGGAACAATCGTGCAACGACCGGACGGTTACGGAGAGTGCGGTGGAATGCAAGATAAAGCACGTGCCGTGCTGCGGGCCTTACAGCCCTGTCTGCACATAGATCTTTGCACCGTGGATTAGCGCCACGCTTGCAGTGCATGCGTTGCGTTTCGTTGTGAGGGTGCAAGCGGTGGAAATCGCCACGCCGCCAATGATGATGTTCGTCATCATGGCGACGCGCGACAACGAATTCGAACCGAGGCTTGGCAAGCCGCCCGCCGACCAGGCGCCGAAGCTCAAGGGGGTACGCGCCGCTGTACGCCAGGCGACGCGACAGCCTCGATCTTCCGGTCCCAAACCCCGTCAGCCAAGCGTGCGGGCGCACTTCGCCAAAGGGGCGGCTGGTCGAACACGGCAGCAGTCTGTGGCCGCCCGGCGCGTGGTCGTGAAGATGCGATACGCTGCCAATGGCGGCGGGCGGGCGGCGCCCCTGCGGGCGCACGTCGCCTACCTCTCTCGCGAAGGGGCGCAGCGCGGACGCTCGCCTGAAGTCGCCGCCGATTCGAAGCCTGAAGATCCCACACGGTCAGTCGACTATCTGACGCGCGAGCAAGCCGGCGGGTCGGTCCACTTCTCATTCTACGACCGGGCGAGTGACACGGTTGACGCGAAGGCGATTACCGCAGGCTGGTCGGACGACCCCCGACACTTCCGGATGATCGTCAGCGCCGAAGACGGCGCAGCCCTTGGCGACCTCCGGCCCTTCATCCGGGAGGTCATGGCAGGGCTGGAAGCCAAGCTCGGAACGCGGCTCGAATGGCTGGCTGTCGATCACCACGACACCGACAATCCGCACACCCACGTCCTGATCCGGGGACGGCGGCCGGACGGCCAGGAACTGTTCATTCCGTCCCGGCTGATCTCCTCCGGTATCCGGGAGCAGGCGCAGGAGATCGTCACCCGGGTCCTGGGACCGCGGCTAGGCGTTGACCTGGTTCAGGAGCGGTTTGCCGACATCAGCCGGATGGCGGTGACGCCCCTCGACCGCGAGCTGGCGGCAGTCGCTCGTGCCGGTGCCCTGATGCCGACGAGACCGGATCTCATCGCTCGGCTGGAGCGGCTGGAGGGATGGGGCCTGGCCGAACGGGGGAGGGATGGCTGGCGTCTCGACGGCGGCCTGGCGACGCGGCTCCGGGCCATGGCCGCGCATGAGGACGTGGTGCGAACGGTTGCGTCAGTGCAGCCGGGCAGGGAGCCAGGCCTTGTCCTCGAAGCCGATCGCGATACTCCCGTCATCGGGGAACTCGTCCATCTCGGCCCCGTCGATGAAATCGGCGACCAGTTCCTGGCCGTCGTCGAAACCGGCAGTGGGGCACCCCGCTATGCACGGTTTGAGCGTCCGCAGGATCTCGCTGTCCTCGGCGGCGCCGAACCGGGGGCAATCGTCAGCTTTGAGCCAAACGTAGCGACGGTCCGTGCCTCGGATCAGGCTGTCGCTCGGATCGCCGCGAGCAGCGGTGGTATCTACTCGACGCGAATCCACGGTGAGCTGGAGCCGAACGCCGACCACCGGCTTGTCGCCGCCAACGTTCGCAGGCTCGAGGTCATGCGGCGCATGGGACTGGTTCAGCGGTCGGGGAATGGCGAGTTCATCGTGGGCCACGACCACCTTGCGAACGCGATGGCGTTCGAGGAGCGTCTGGTTGGCCGGGCACCGTTCTCTGTCCAAGTCGCGAGCTACTGGTCGCTGAGCGAGCAGGTCGAAGCAAGAGCCCCGACACATCTGGACCGCGTCCTGATTGGTGACGCGGAGGGTCCCTCGGGCGAGGCCAAGGTCGCGCGTGAGTTCGAGCAGGCGCTGCAGCAGCGGCGTCTCTTTCTCATCGAGCAGGGATGGATGGCGCCGCACGAGGCAGCGCCATCCAGGCAGGCGATGCAGCGGCTGGCGCAGCTCGAATTGACGAACCGGGCGAGGGTCCTGTCGGGCGAACTTGGAATGCCGGTGCTGACCTACGACGCCCACCGGGTGTCAGGCGTCTACGCGCGAAGGATCGATCTCGCGCAGGGGCGGATGGCGCTAATCGTCGGGGATAGGCAGGCCAATCTGGTGCCGTGGCGGCCAGCGCTCGAGAGGTTTGCGGGCAGGGAAGTTGAAGGTGTGATGCGCGGACAGGGCCTGTCGTGGACCCTGCCGCGAGGGATCGGACTAGGAATTGGATGACCGCTGTCGGCCCATGACGGTTATTCGCTGGACGCCCAAAAGGGCGGTGTGACGCCTGACCCGGGCTCATCTCGCTTACCTAGCGCGGTGCAACCGTTTCCTCCGCCACGGCTGCGTCTTGCGCCGCCGTCCCGCCGGAGACGCCGAGCGCACCGATGATCCGTCCATCCACGACAATCGGCACGCCGCCGCCGATCGCGATCACCTCGTCGGATGACAGCAATACCGTGCGTCCCCCTTTTTGCACGCGCTCTTCGAGCTCTGCGGTCGTGAGCCGGAGGCGGGCGGACGTGCTCGCCTTCTGCTGCGCCAACCGGATCGACGCATAGGGCACATCGTCCATGCGCGCGAAGGCCACGAGCTCGCCGGAAGGCTCGACGATTGCAAACGCCATCTTCAGCCCCTGCGCCGTGCTCTTCTCGATGCCCCGCTCAATAAGCGCGAGCGCTTCGGTCATCCCGATGGGCGGGCCGTACCCGCTGGCTGGCTTGGCCGGTGGCTGAGCGGCGGCGGGGATGGCGATCATGGCGGCACACACAAACATCAACATTCGCAACATCTGACTCTCCGTTTCGTGCCCGTGATCAGGGATCAGCCGGGCCGTTCGCATACTCGGCATCGGTAACATGCTTTAGCCATTCGACTCCCGTGCCTTCCGATAGCGCCACATGAGTCATCGATGAGGACGCCGTGGCGCCATGCCAGTGCTTCTCGCCGGTTGCGAGCATGACGACATCCCCGGCGCAGATGCGCTCGATGGGGCCGCCCTCGCGCTGTGTCCATCCGCATCCTTCGGTCACAACCAGTGTCTGCCCGCGCTCATGTATGTGCCAGGCGCTTCTTGCACCTGCCTCGAAGCGGACGGTCGCCCCGCGGACGCGAGCCCCGCCTGCGCCGCTGAAGGGCGCCGTAACCTGTACCGAGCCCGTGAAGTTGGAAGCCGCGCCTGCCGTGGCCGCGCCCGATCCCCTGCGTATGATCCGCTGGCGGTCTGCGTTAGTGAGAACCGGCGCCTGCATGTCGGCGGCCGTGAACCCGCGCGCTTCCATCACCTGCCGCACTTCGCTGAGCGCCGAGACGGCGTTCGGCCAGCCCGCATAGAATGCGAGGTGCGTGATCACCGCGCCGATCTCCGCTGGCTGAACGCCGTTGTCGAGTGCGCGGTTGAGGTGGCCCCGCAGCTGCCCCGTATGCCCGCCCTTGATCAGCGCTGACAGTGTGACGAGGCTGCGGTCCCGTGGCGATAGATCGCTTCCACTCCAGACGTCGCCGAAGAGAACTTCGTCGGTATAGCCTGCCAGCTCGGGCGCAACCCAGCGCATATCCTCCGGCGCAACCCGTGGCCCCGGTTCCTGCGCCGCTGCCGGCGCGGCCAGTGTCGCGCCCAAGGCCGCAGTCGCAATCAGGCTCAGTATCCGCGATCTCACTGGCGCACCTTCGGGGGCGCTTCGCGGCCCGAATGCACCAGCACGGCGTCAGGCAGGCGTTGGCCACGCACCTCGATTGCGCGCACCGCCGTGTTGCGTTCGACCAGTTCGTCAGGCGTGAACCTGATGGCGGCCGCGCCCGTGTTCTGGATCATGTGCGCAGCATTCGTCGTCCCCGGGATCGGCACGATCCACGGCTTCTGCGCCATCAGCCAAGCCAGCGCGATCTGCGATGGCGCCGCCTGCTTGCGCTCGGCCCAGGTATTCAGGACAGCAACGAGCTGCAGGTTGTGTGGAAGGTTCTCAGGCGAGAAACGGGTCTCCGCCGCGCGAATATCGCCCGGGGCGAAACGCGCGTTCGCATCGATCCATCCCGTCAGGAACTGTGCGCCAAGCGGGCTCCACGGCACGAAGCCGATACCCAGTTCTTCGCAAAGCGGGATCACGTCCTGCTCCGGTCCGCGCCAGAACATCGAGTATTCATTCTGCACCGCCGTGACAGGCAGAGTCGCGTGCGCACGACGAAGCGTGTTGAGCCCCATCTCGCACAGGCCCCAATGCTTCACCTTGCCCTGCCGCATGAGGTCCTGCACGGCGCCGGCGACGTCCTCGATTGGCACGTCCGGGTCAACGCGATGCTGATAAAGCAGGTCGATACGATCCGTTCGCAGGCGCCGAAGCATGGCCTCGACGGCAAGCTTGATGTGATCAGGGCGGCTATTGAGTCCCGGCCGCCGTTCGCCGGTTTCCAGGTCGATGTTCCAGCCGAACTTCGAGGTGATCACCACTTCGTCGCGGAACGGCTGCATCGCATCGCCGAGGATGCGCTCGCACTCATGCGGTCCATACGCCTCCGCCGTGTCGAAGAACCTGATACCGGAATCGAATGCCGTGCGGATGAGGCTGACCATCTCGGGCCGGTAGGGCGTCTCGGTGGTGTATTTGCGGAAGTTGTTCTGCACGCCGAGGCCGATGCTTGTGACCTCCAGAGTTCCCAGCCGGCGGCGATCAAGCGTCGGTCCTGCAGAGGATGCCGGACCCTGCGGCCCCGCCGTTGCGCAGGCAGCCGCCAACGCCGGCAAAGCCATGCCCGCAGTCAGCAAACCGCGTCGGCCGATACTCATTGATGAAATGGATGCGCGCATGGCGTGGCTCCTTCGCTGATGTCTTGAAGGTAGACCGGAACCAGAACATTGATTAGACACTGAATGGTGCATGAACCTATTCCCGGGGCTTATAGATGGCGCGCGAGGATCTTTCGGACCTCTCGGTCTTTGTCGTCGTCGCGGAGGAGCGCAGCTTCACGCGGGCGGCAGCCAAGCTCGGCACGTCGCAATCGGCGGTAAGTCAGACAATCCGCCGCCTTGAAGCGCGGCTGGGCCTGCGCCTGCTCACCCGTACCACACGAAGTGTCGCGCCAACGCAGGCAGGCGACCGGCTGCTCGCTGGACTACGTCCTGCACTCAGCGAGATCGAGCAACAGCTGACCGGGCTTACTGAACTACGCGACAAGCCTGCCGGAACCGTGCGGATCACCACAGGGCAGCACGCCGCCGACACAATCCTTTGGCCCATGCTTGAACGCCTCCTGCCGAAATACCCCGACGTGCATGTTGAGCTGTCGGTGGACACCGGCCTGCGGGACATCGTTGCAGACCGGTTCGACGCAGGCGTCAGGCTGGGGGAGCAGGTCGACAAGGACATGATTGCCGTCCGTATCGGACCGGACCTTCGCATGGCCGTGGTCGCGGCGCCGAAATACTTCCGGAAACGCGGCAAGCCGGCAACGCCGCACGACCTCGCCCAGCACAGCTGCATCAACCTCCGCTTTCCCACGCTGGGCGGCGTCTATGTCTGGGAGTTCGAGAAGAACAAGCGGGAACTGCTTGTGCGCGTGGGCGGACAGCTGACGTTCAATGAGAGCGGGCTCATCGTGAAGGCGGCCTGCGCGGGCCTCGGCGTGGCATTTGTGCTGGAGGACCACGTCAGCGATCACATCGTAAAAGGCCGCCTCGAGCGCGTGCTCGCCGACTGGTGCCCTCCGTTTTCAGGCTATCACCTCTACTACCCCAGCCGCCGCCAACCGGCGCCGGCGTTCGCGCTGGTGCTCGATGCCCTTAAACTTGGAGCGTAAACGACCGCCGTTATGGGCAGAAAGGATCGAGCCGGGCCGAACGCGGATCGTTCGTGTTTCGTGATTCCGGCTTGTCAGGGCGACTGCGGCATGTACGCCCTCCTTGGCTGGTATGGACCGCCTCCACGGCTCGTTTTTCTTGGCAACTGGCGTCTTCTCGCCCGACTAGAATTCTGCACCGTGAATCCACCGCAAACACGCGTGTCGGTTTCAAGCGGTTGAGGTCCGCCTACGGCTGCGTCCAATGTCGATGGCGTGGAGTGCGTGATGAAGGTCAGACAAGCGAGGGCCGCTGACAAGCCGAAGAGTTCGGCGCAGCTCGATCTGTTTTCTCGGCCGTTCACACCGATCGCCGAAACTCAATCCCCGCTCGCGGTCGAGCCGGTGCGCACCACCGCTATCGCGCCGGAGAAAGAGCAACCGGCAGGGAACCCGGTCGATCCGCTTCTCGACTACATTCTTGGCGCATCGCGTGGTCGAGGCCGACCGCAGAAGATCTTGAATGCCGTTGTCGCTTCGGTCGCAGAACCGCGACGACTACTTGACGTTCGCGAAGCTGCGCTGCGCCTCGGGCTGTCGAAATCTACACTCGACAAGATGAGGTGCCTGGGCCGCGGTCCGCGCTTCATCCGAGCGACTGACCGCGCCATCCGTTACGACCCGGCTGACCTCGAAGCCTTTGCTGCGGAGCGCCGCCGGCAGTCGACGTCGCAGGACGCGGCATCTGCTGCGATGGGCGCCTAGGGCCGTTCAACCGATTTTCGGAAACGCAGGCGCACGCGGGCAAACGGCGCGCGTGACGATCTTTTGCTGTGAGTGGTTTTCGTGCGCGGTGCTTCCGATGTGCTTCCGGGTGCATATCGCGGCGGGTAAGCGTTGAGCTAAGTGCTTGAAAGGAT
>CALMWO010000172.1 GCA_937873805.1 uncultured Hyphomonadaceae bacterium | reverse complement strand
CCGCCTCACCTTCGCCGAGCTCCACCAGCGCGTCATCCATGAAAACGAACGTGTAATCGGAGCTGCTTAGCTGGAAGAAGTCCGGCATCTGACCGAGATAGGTCATCGAGCTGTAGGTCCCGTTCGTGGCCGAAAGGTTCGGACACGAACGCATCGCCTGCTTCACCTGCGAAGCGGACATGCCGGTTTTGATGTCGTGATAGCCGCTCTGAAACGAGACGCACCCGCCAAGCAGCAGCGCGAACGCCACGGGAATCACGAACTTCATCCTGAAGACCCCTGTTTTTCTCAAGGAATACTGGCGCCGATCCGGGGCCGAGGGGAGTCGGTGGCTAAAAGACGTGGAACCCGCGCCCACGCCTTCAAACACCGGCAACCTGTGGCATCCGCGCCCATCCCGTGGGTTGTTACATATCTGACGCAAAACCTTCACGCACCCGTCGCCGGACGAGCATAGCCCCTGCGCCGTCGGACCCGCTTTCTCCCGGATAGCTGGCCGCGCAACTCGGGAAGATGAGGGACTAGATGTCATTCAACGCCTCGCTGCGCCGCACCGCAGCCCTGGCCGTGCTCGCTGCAGCCTCGGCCGCCGCCGCCCACGCCCAGACGCCCAGCACCGTCCAGACAACTCCGGCCACACCGCAGACGAGCCAGGAACAGCTCGACCAGCTGACGCCTGAACAGCAGGCGCAAGTGAAAGCCATCGTCGCGCAGATGCTCGCCGAACAGGCTGCCTCCGCTCCCGAGCTGCTGCCCCCTCCGCCGCCGCCGGCGCCGAGCGTCGCGACCTCATGGTCAGGCGGTTCGCCGCGCACGACCGAAGAAGACCGCATCTTCAAGATCAATGGCCGCGTCATGTACGACGCGTTCAACCTGTCGACCGACGACCTCGCCGCAGTCAACCAGAACTACACGCGCACCTTCGTCCGCCGCGCCTTCCTCGGCGTCGAAGGCCAGTTCACGCAGAACTGGAAGTACAACATCAAGCTGCAATTCGCGCCCGGCGCCGATCAGGCCTCGTCCACCACCACGACCGTGCGCCTCTGCCAGAACACCACCTCGCTGGCTGTTGCTCAGCGCGCAACCTGCGCTGCCGGCGAAACCGATCGCGGCCCGATCGTCACCGCTGTCTCCACCTCGGGCGCTGACACCGAAGTCGGCTTCGACGACGCCTTCATGCAATACGTCATCGGCGACTGGGAAATCACGCTCGGCCAGAACAACCAGGTCTCGCCGATGGAAGACCGTACGTCCTCGCTGAACATCCCGTTCAACGAGCGCTCGGGCTACATCAACGCCTTCGGCTTCACCAAGATCGGCGCGATCGCGGTGACGACGGGCGGCGGCAACTGGTCGGCCGGTGTCGCGCTTCAGGGCGACGACTTCAACAACCCGGAATCGACCAACACCAGCGAGACGGTCGGCTTCGAAGGCCGCGCTACCTGGGCGCCGATCTATGATCGTACGCCGGATGGCATCACGGTTCTTCACCTCGGCCTCAACGCGCGCGTTCGCGACAATGGCGGCGGCCCGGATGCATCCGGCGGCCGCGGCCCGGGCTTCCGTTATCGCGCCCGTCCGCAAACCGGCTATGGTGATCGCTTCGTCGACACCGGCTCGCTCGCCTTCGCGCAGGACACGTTCTACGGCGTCGAACTGGCTGGACAGATGAACGAGTTCGGCTTCTCGGCTGAATACGGTCAGCTGCAGGCCAAACCGCAATCCGGCACGTCGCTCGGCGCCTTCGAGCCGACTTTCCAGGGCGGCTATTTCGACTTCTTCTGGTCGCCCACCGGCGATGGCCGCGTCTACAACGGCAAGGACGGCTCGTTCAGCCGCGTCGTGCCGAAGCGTACACTTGGCTCCGACGATGGCATCGGCGCGATCATGCTGGGCGCCCGCTACGACTTCCTCGACCTGACCGACGGGACGATGGATGGCGGCGAACAGAAAGGCGTCACGCTGCAGGCCACCTGGCAACCGTTGGCCTTCCTGAAGTTCCAAGCGGATTGGTCGCACCTCGATATCGAGCGTCCGAGCAGCCCGCTCAGCGGAACAGCAGACACTGTCACAATACGTTCGCAGATCGAGTGGTAATCACCTCTCGCACAGGGACTGAATAACCCTCACAAGTTTTGACTGGAGAAAGTCATGTTGAATCAGCTGACTAAAGGCCTCGGTCGCGCCGTTCGCGCCGCCACCGTCGCCACCGTCCTCGTCGGCGGAATCGCTGCCGCTCACGCCCAGGATATTACCGGCGCAGGCGCCACCTTCCCGGCCCCGATCTACACGAAATGGGGCGAGCAATTCAAAGCGACGGGCGGCGGCGCGCTCAACTATCAGGGCGTCGGCTCCGGCGCTGGCGTGACGCAGATCATCAACCGCACGGTTGATTTCGGCGCCTCCGACACCCCGGTCGCTTCCGAGCGCCTGGCCTCGAACAACCTGCTGCAATTCCCCGCCGTCATCGGCGCGGTGGTTGTGGTGGTGAACATCCCGGGCGTTGACGGCAACGCGCTGAAACTCACGGGCCCGGTGGTCGCGGACATCTATCAAGGCCGCATCCGCATGTGGAACGCGAAAGAGATCAAGGATCTCAACCCCGGCGTCACGCTTCCCGCCGTCGCGATCGCTCCCGCCTATCGCGCGGACTCTTCTGGTACGACGAACATCTTCACCTCCTATCTCGCGGCGGTGAGCCTCCCCTTCCAGACCAACATCGGCACCGCGAACTCCGTTCCGTGGAAAACCGGCGTCGGCGCCCCGGGTAACGCCGGCGTTGCTGCTGCCGTCAAAAACACCAAAGGCGGCATCGGCTATGTCGAATACGCCTACGCAACCGAGAACGGCATGCAGTCGCCGCAACTTGAAAACCGCGCGAAGAAATTCGTGAAACCGACGATGGCCGGCTTCAACGCCGCAGCCTCGCAAGCCAACTGGGCCGGCGCCGCCAACATGGCCGCCTCGATGATCAACATGAGCGGCGACACCACCTGGCCGATCGTGTCGGCCACCTACGTCCTCGTTCCGAAAAACCCCTCGGACCCGGCTCGCGCCGCCAACGTGCTGAAGTTCTTCGACTGGGCCTTCAAATCGGGCGGCCCGGCTGCTGACCAGCTCCACTACATCGCCCTGCCCAAAACCGTGCAGGATCAGGTCCGCACCAAGTGGAAAGCAATTTCCGCCAACGGCACGCCGGTCTGGAAATAACGACTAACAGGTAAGGGCGGGGCGAAATATCGCTCCGCCCGG
>CALMWO010000171.1 GCA_937873805.1 uncultured Hyphomonadaceae bacterium | reverse complement strand
CGATCCGACAGACCGCCGAGGATCGGGGCCGAGAGGAAGTTCATGATCGCATAGACAACGGTAATGTAGCCGCCCCAGGGAGAGGCATCCGACAGCATGGTTTCCAGCGGGCCTGCCGTACCGGCGGCTGCCTGCGCCTTCGCAGCGAACAGGGCGTCCTTGCCGTTGAGCAGTTCGGCCATCAGTTCGGGCATCGAGGGCATGATGACGGCGAAGGCCATCATGTCGATGAACACGGTGACGATGATGAAGAAGAACGCGTTCTTGCCGAACCGGGACGGACCGGAGGACGAGGGCGATGCAGCGGCGGTGGCCATGTCCGGCTCCGGGGGTCCAGGGACCAGCGCGGATACGCTGGCGGAGTGAGGTCAGTCAATCTTGAGAGAGCTTATTGCGCAAATGCTCCAGTCCCGCGCGCCATTGTTCGCCTTGGCGTTGATAAAAAATGGTCAGCGGGAAAGTATGACGCGCCAGATGATCTTGCGGGACCGTATCCCAGCCACGATGCTCCACGGTAACGCGTGTGTGAGAACCCACAGGCTCGAAGCGGACTTCCACTTCGGTCGCATGTTCGGGCCCGAAGGTCGCCTGACGCCAACCCACAACGAGGCGTTCGCCCGGATGCCAGACGCGGATGGGGCCGATCTCGAATATCTTGCCGTTGGGAAGCTGCTCGACCAGCCGGCCATGCGAGGCATCGGAGGGCGGTTCAAAGGCGAGCTTGCCGGGGCTACGTGGCGTGAAACGGAAGAGTTCGTTGTCGGACCACCATTCGCCGATTTCGTCGGTGAAGACTTCAAAGGCCTGGATGGGAGAACATGGCACCCGGATCGAGACGACAACGCGTGAGGTCATTTCGCTTTTCCTCTGGCGATCTCGCGCTTTGCGATATGAGCGGCAAAGGATGAGAGCTGGCCGGACCAGAGCTGTTCGGCTTTTTCCAGCCAGTCTTTCAGCTCGGAGAGGCGGGGGGCGTTGAGGGCGTAGACGCGGACGCGGGCATCGATTTCGGGGTGAGATTCGATGACGAGGCCGGATGTCTTGAGCGCTTTCAGATGGCGGCTCATGGCGGGGGCTGGAAGATCGAGCAAATCCGCGAGTTCGCCGGCCCTGCGGGGGCGTTCGCCGAGAATCTCGATTGCGCGGCGCCTTGCGGGATCGGCGAGGGCGGAGAGGATTGTGTCGATCTCGGGCTTTTTCTTTGCGGACATTACTCGCGCGACCAGGTCTTGAGGCCTGTGTTCTTGTCCCATTCGGCGGGGGTCATTACTTCGACGGTCTGTGAGAATGTCCAGATATGGCCTTCGGGGTCGCGGGCGCGGTAGGTGCGATCGCCATAGAACTGCGTTTCACATTCGGCGATGATCTCTGCACCTGCCTTCCGCGCGGTTTCGCAGTGGGTGTCGATGTTTTCGGTGAGATGCATGTGGACGGTCTGGGTGCAGAGGCCGCCGATGGACCTGGGGGATTTGTGATTGGCGCTCCATTCGGTTCCAACCATGATCTTTCCATCGCCATAGACCATCTGGCTGTGGGCGACATTGCCGTTTTCGTCTTCGATCAAGAGATCGAGTTCGAAGCCGAAGGCGTTTTGGAGGAAGTCGAGGGCGGCTCTTGGATCAAGATAGGAGATGGCGGGGGTGATGGAGGGCGTATGGGCCATGGCGCGCGCCTTTATGTTTCCGATCTACAGAATATTTCTGCATTATGGAAACTATCTCGTCAAGGCGTGCGATCGCTATCTCGCGGGAGGCATCGGGGCTTCGCGCGCGGGGCGAGGAGATATGTGGCGGAGCAGGGGTCTCGGGTCGCGGCTTTGCCTTGCCGCAGGATAATGCGTGCTGCCTATCCGGGCTCGAGCAGGTCCTGCTGCCAGATGTGCAGGCTGCGGGCGGCGAGGGGGTGGGCGAGGACCATGCCGTCATGCACGCCGAACTCGCCGACGCTCGACAGGTGCGGATGGAAATCCCACGGGCGCGGGGCGAGCACCGTTTTCGCATTGGCGCGATCGTTGCGCGCCTTGAAGCGCGCGAGGCTGCGGGCAAAGCGCACGGCGAATGGCTTCGTGTTGCTGATGACGCGGCGCAGCGTCTCGATGCGGCGCGCGACGCCATAGGTGCGCGCGAGATGTTTCAGCGACGCGGATGGCGGGCGCACAACATCGTCACGCTCGCGCTGGCGCTGCGGCATCATGCGGAACGAGACTTTCCATGTTTCCGGCTGGCGCCAGTGCGAGCGGCGGATGCGGGATGACTCCTGCCATCGCGTGTCCGGGCGCGGCTTGCATGGCCGCACGGGCGGCAGCTTCATCGACAGCGCGAGAATGATGATGATCCGCTTCATCAGCATTTCGAGATTGATGACCCAGTCGCGGGCCTGCCGCATGAACGGACGGGTCTGAATGACCTGCTCCACCAGCTCGTTCGGCGCGCCGAACAGGCCGCAGATTTCGCCCCACACCCTAGCTGCGAACTCCCGCAGCTGAACCATGACGTCCATCGGATTGTCGGGAAGCTCCACGGGCGCCGGCGTGTAGGGCGGCGGCTCCCATGTTGGCTTGTAGCGGTTCATCTGCACGGCCCTTCTGACTTGACCGCGCATTATCGTGTCAGGTCAGGGGGGTGTAGGATAACTTTTTTCAAAATCGCCGGACGGGCGATCCGGCGCGCAGGCAGCGGCGCGCAAATCGCCGGAAATGCAGGGGTCTGCGGCGCACCGGGACGGGGCGCGGATCAGAGCAGGTAGATGTCGCCGAAGGTGACCTGGCGGCCGCCGGCATCCGCGATGCGGCCGACATCGGCGCAGCTGCGGCCCTTGAGATTGTCGATGATCAGGCGGGCGCGTTTGGCCTGTGCGAAGGCGGCGGCGGCTTCGAGTTCTTCCATCGAGAACTCAGCCGCGTTGATGCGCAGCGTGCCTGCGTCGCGAAGAAGTTGGGTGCATTCCTGGAACGACATTTTGCGACCAGACCTTTCATCGCCGCGATGCGCGCGGCCTCATGCCTATCAACGCGCGCAATAGTGGCTGAATGAGTCCGGGGCGCATTACGATGCAGTCACATGGGCATTCTGCGACTCTTTGCGTCACAGAAAGCACGTGCTGACTCAACGTCAGGCGCCCAAAGGGCGCCGCTTGATGAATGGCTGTTAAGGCCGGGCCGTCAGCGCTTCGGCTTTTTCAGTTTCCATTTGAGGAAGTGGCGCAGGTCATCCGCGGCGGCCTCGGCCTGTCCGCGCACATACTCGTCGGGATCGGCAAGGCCGGCTTCGACGAGGGCGCGAACCTCCTTCGGCTTCCAGATGATGCCCGCCGTGCGCGCCAGATGCCCGAAGCCAAGAATGGCGTTGCCGCGCACATTGGCGTTCGGATGCGCCGCCAGCTCGCGGCAGACCTTCTCGGCATAACCGGGATGCTCCTCCTCCGGCGGCTCCATCGAAAGCGCGATGGGAATGTGGAGGAGTTCATCCGCGTCGTTGCGGGTGAGGGCGTCGGTGATGGAATCAATCGGCATGGCGCGAATGTAGGATGTATTGAGGCCGGCGAAAGCCAAGGGAAATGCACCTTTGGTGCTGCGTGGCTAGATCAGAATTGCCAGCTGCGCAGACGAGGATTGTATGCAGCTTCGCGGGCGCACACATCCGTTCCGCGTGCGGAAGGTGAGTTGCAGGGGTGGACGAGGCGAGTGTTCAGGCGTTTGCTCCGCGCGGGTCAGGGCGCGGGTCATCGAGCCCGCGCAATTCAAAAGGGAGAGAAGCATGATGAAGCGACTGATGCGTTCGGGCGTGGCCATCGTCACCGGCATTCTGCTGGTGGCCTTCCCCATAACAGGCGCGGCCTCAGCGAAACCAGACAAGCCGGAGCATGCGGCGCAGACATCGGACGGCAAGGGCTGTCTCGTCCGCGACGGCGCTGGCGCCTATCACTTTGACGCCGCGTGCGAATGGCACACGGTGGTGAAGCGCGACAAGAACAACGCGATCCAGTTCTTCAGCTATCAGGACAAGGGCTCGCTGCCGGCGGGCGCGCCGAAGCCGACATCGGCGTCGAACAATTCCGTGCCGTGGCCGGGATGCCCGGATGGCATCAAGGAAACAACGACGCCGAGCGGGCAATATTCGTCGTCCTGCCGGTATGGGCAGGGCAACTAGCTGTTTCGTAACTCGGGCTGAACCTTGCGGCTTCCGCGATGCGGAAGCCGCTTTGGCGTTTTGATGCAGGTATGGGAAATACCTGCGATCCGGGTTGAACTTCCCGCCCGGTGCGGTGTTGTATTGAGGGAAGGGCTTGCCAGAAGCGGCCGGCCGGCCTTGCGACGATCAG
>CALMWO010000170.1 GCA_937873805.1 uncultured Hyphomonadaceae bacterium | reverse complement strand
TTCCATCTCGGCGCCAGCTTCGGCGCACGCGCCTATCAGGAAACGCCAACCGGCCTCGTGATGCAGGATACGCCCAACCTCTCGCGCACCCTGATGGCGACGCCCGATCTCGCGCCGCTCTGCGAGGCAGCCTTCGCTGGCCAACCCGTGATAGAAAAACCTCTGGCCGCTGATGTCTCGAAAGCCCTCGGCGAATACCGCCTTGTGGCAGAAGAGGGTTATCCGACGTCGGCCGGCTTCTGGGGCGCCAACGCCAAGTTCCACACGCCGATCGACGGCGCGGATTCAACGACAGCGGAAATCATGGAGCCGATCGCCCGCGCCATCGCGCAGGTGATCGAAGCGCGCCTCGCTGCGATCTAGTCCTCGCAGCGGTCCCAGGCATAAGCCACCGGCCGCGTGCCATCGAGCTTCGAGATGTTCGCGGCCAGACCCTTGTCCGTTGCGCGATACGTGATGCGCTGCGGATAGTCGTGATCGCCATTCTCGAACGTCACCGTGTTTGGCGCCACCAGAGCCACCGGATCGCGCGTCTCTGTGAAGATCACCGGCCGCTGTCCTTCTGGCGAAGCAACGTACTGCGCACGCGAAGGCCGCGTGTCGATGCGCGACTGTTCGAATGTCGCAAGCGTGCCGTTCCGCGTCGTGGTGGCGTAGCCGAACATGATCCCACCTTCGGGCGGCGACCACACTTCGAGGTTCACGCCATCAGCCGATTTCCAGCATCCGACCATGAAGGCAAGGCGGCCAAGGTCGCGCTTCGGGGCGCTGGCGCAGCCCGCGAGGGCGACAAGCGCAACGGCGGCAACGGAGACAAGCTTCAGCGACATCGCAAACCCCACGTGATTTGATCTACGCGAGACGTAGCGCAGCCTTGGGGGCAGGGACAAGCATTTCGGGCCGCACGAATGCGGCCCAGCGCCATGCTGTTACGGATTGGCCACGCCGTCGCGCGTTTCGAGCGTTGCAGAAGCCGGCGCGGGCGCCGATGCAGACACGAGCGCGGGGGCTGCAGCCGGCGCCGTATTGGCGGCCACCATCTGCTGTTCCATCAATTCCGCGTCGCGCAGCGCTTCGATCCGGGCTTTCTCGGCCAGGAAGGTCTGAAGCTGTTCGCCGCCAAGCTTCCGGCCCGTCGGCAGTTTCAGCGTCATCGCGTTGACCGGCTTGCTGTTCACATACACCTCATAATGGAGGTGCGGGCCGGTCGAGCGGCCCGTCGTGCCGACATAACCGATAACCTGACCCTGCTTCACAAAGCTTCCGCGCTTCACGCCTTTGGCAAAGCGGCTCATGTGCGCATAGGCGGTCGTGTAGCCGTTGGCGTGCTCGATCTTGGCAAAGTTGCCGTACGTGCCGTTCGGCCCATACGTCGTCACCTTGCCATTACCGGCTGCATAGATCGGCGTGCCCGTGGGCGCCGCGAAGTCCGTGCCCTTGTGCAGCTTCGTGTAGCCAAGCACCGGATGCTTGCGATTGCCGAAGCTGGATGAAAGACGCGCGCCGTTGATCGGCGTCTTCATCAGGAATTTCTTCGCGCTCTGTCCCGTCTCGTCGAAATAGTCGACGACGCCATCGTCGGACGGCGTGTAGCGATAGAATGATTTCGAAAGCGCTGCGCCATCCATCGTTGCCATAAGGACGGCGCCGGTCTTCACCTGCTGCCCACGCTCGTCCTCGAACGTTTCATACAGCATGCCGAAGCGATCGCCTGTGCGCACTTCGCGTTGGAAGTCGATGTCGTAGCCAAAGATATCGGCGTAATCGACAATCTGCTGATCGCCGGCGCCAAGGCCCGTCGCCGTCTGATAGATCGACTGGTCAACGTCGCCTGCAACATAGCTGATGCCCGGCGACAATTTCGCTTTCAGTTCGTGCGAGGTCCACGAACCATCGAGCCCGCGCGAGACCAGCACCTGCGTTTCCGCTTCCGGTCGCAGCGAGACGCCCATCAGGCGCACGATGCCGTCCGTGCCGGTTTCCAGCCACGCCGTCACATCGTCACCCGGACGCATGCCGCGCAGATCGGTCAATTGGCTCGCAGCGAACACCGCGCCGTTCGCTTCTTCACGCGGCGCGCCGAGACGGTCGAGCACGCCCGACAGCGTTTCGTTCCGCAGAACGGACACGCGCTTCATTTCGCTTGAAAGGTTTGCCGCATCATCCGCACTCGTGAACGAGGCGACCACCAGACGCGGATCAGGTGTAGTGTCGATAGCCGCAGCTTCGACAGGGCGCATATTCACGCCCACAACAATTAGCCCAGTCCCCATCAGCACAGCCGCAGCCGCGCCCATCCCCCAATCAAACCGACCGTTTTTCATGGGTGCTCCGAATAGTTCCTCGCGGAACGGAAATCTGGCTCGCCACTATTCCCCGTTTCGACCTATCGAAGCGGCGGCACAAGAACAGCAAATAAAAACGTTCAGCTGTCTTTCCACAAGAACGAATGCATATTTTGACACGAGATGACTGAAGAAAAACTTGCTCTGAAAGGGCTAATAGCTTCGAAACGTCGCATAATAGGCCTAGTTCTCGCCCTGTTTGCGCTTTTTGCCGCCGCCCTCTGGTTCCTGCGCCAGCCCATCGCCGAGGCGATCGCGCGTAGCGTTTGTGCGGGCCAGAACCTCTCCTGCAAGCTGAGCATCACGCGCCTGGACTTTGGCGGTGTCACATTAACCGGTCTGGATGCCCGCGCGCCGGACGCGGCCAATGCCGCATTGAGCGCCCGCGAACTTGTGATCGACCTCGCGTGGGACAGCCCGTTTTCTCCTCGCCCGATTGCTGTTGGCGGCGATGACCTGGTGGTTCGTGTCGATCTCACGGGCAAGCGCCCGCTGTTCGGCGACCTCGATGCCGCCATCACCAATTTCACCAAGCCAAGCGATACGCCGCCGGGTGCGCTGCCACGTATCGACTTCAGGAAAGTCACCGTCGTCGGTGAAACGCTGTCGGGGCCGGTGCAGGCGCTCGGTACGATCACGGCCACGAGTTCCGATGCCTTCGTGATAGATCTGACTGCGCCGCCCGCCACGCTCGGCCTGACGGGCGCAACGATGCAGCTGGCCGGCGCGAAGCTGAAAGCGACCGTCGCCGACAAACAGATCTCTGCAAACGCCAGGCTTGATCTTGCGAAATTCGAAGCCACCGACACGACCATCTCCAACGTGAAGATCGATGCGACGCTCGAACAGGTGTCCGGCGTGCTGAAGGGCGCTGGCACGGCAACGCTCGGCGAAGTCTCGGTGAAAGACACGAAGCTCATGGGCGCACAGGCGAGCGCCAGCGTCGAATCCGCCGCTGTCGATCCAGCGGCGCTCGATGTTGCAAATCTTCTCGCAGGCCTGCGCAGGCTTCAGCTCTCCGCCAGCACAGGCGAAGGCGCCATCAGCGGAACGAGCTGGAAGAAGGCTGAGCTCACCGCGCTGATACAGCCGAAGGGCGTCGGCAAATCAGGCGGCGATATCGCGCTTGCCATTGATGACGTGAAGCTGGCGCAGGGCGCTGCAGGTCGCGTCGAAATTGCCGGCGCAGTCGACATCACCGAAGGCGTTGCGGGCACGGCGCAGGGTACAGCCCGCGTGCGTGCCGCCATCGTATCTGCGGCGACGCGGAAGCAACTGGTGGAGGCCGTCTCGCTTCCGCTCGAGGCTGCGCTTCCCGTATTCGGCGCTGCCGCCGCGAAAGCGGTTGATCGCGCGGCGCTCAATTTCGATGTTTCCGCGCCCTGGTCGGCAGCGTCATCTCCCATCAAGGGTGTCGAGTTCACGCTTCTGGATGGCGGCGAGTTCAAATCCGTCAGCGGCCTTTCGCTCAAACTGGTCGCGCCGACGGGCGAGCAGAAAGTGGCGTCCTACTCGACTGCCTATGGCGGCGCCTGGCTCGCCTCAGGTTCGGCGCAGCTAAGCGGGGGAGGCGGCCCCACATTCTCGCTCAACATCGCGAAAGCATCCGGCGGTGGCAAAAAACTGGCGATCGCTGGCGCCGCAGCGCTGAAGCCATGGAGGGTCGGCAGCGACACGATCGCCGCCGAATTCACGGGGCTGAGCTTTGGCGTCGACGATATGTCGGGCAAGGCTAGCGGCCAGCTCACCGTCAGCCTTGATGGTGCGTTCGGCGGCGGCGTCTGGAAGGGAGCACGCGGCACGGGCGCCGTCGATACGGTATGGGACGGCGCGACATTCGCCGCGGATGCTCCACGCGGCATGGTCATACAATGGGATCAGGCGCGCTACGGTGAAACCATTTTTGGCGCTGCGGCTCTCCGTTACTCTCCGCAGGGGCGTCTCGCCGAGCGCGTAGGCGATGGCGTCGTTGGGCGTGGCAATCTCGACGCCGTGACGATCCCGGTAAATGGCGGTGCGTGGAACGCAAAAGCGGCGCTCGGCGCCATCGGTATCAACTGGCGTGCGGCCGGCGGCTTCCGCGCCAACTTCGATGCAGCTCCGCTTGCCATCGACATGACTCTTGATCAGCGCAAGATCCCGATCCGTCTTGCTGACATCACCGGCACGCTCGATCTTCGCGATGGATGGCGCATCAACGGCGCCTTCAAGGGCGGCAGCGTACAGGCCGACGAAGGCGCGGTGGCTGATCTTGCCGGTAAGTTCAATCTCGGCGGCAAGGGCGACACGCTCGACGGTTCGCTGTCCGACATTGCGATGCGCCTGTTCGATCCGAACACCGAGGAAGAAGGCAAGCGCTTCGAAGAAGTCAAATTCGAAGGCGGCGCGACCTTGCGCAACAGCGTCGCCAATTTTACCGGCGGGTTTGCCATGGCGAAGTCCGGGATGCAGATTGCTCAGGTCACCGGTCGTCACAGTCTTGAAAACAATGAAGGCTCGCTGACGTTTGCGCCGACGCCGCTTATCTTCGTGCCACGCTCCTTCCAGCCCTACGATCTTTCGCCGCTGTTGCGCGGTCCTGCGGGCGTCACCGGGCGCGCAGACATTTCCGGGTCCGCCTCGTGGAATGCCGACGGCATGAAAGCCAGCGCTACTGCGGATATGCGCAAGGTCGGCTTCACGCTTGCGTCTGCCGGCGTGTTCGAAGGCGTGTCGGGCAAGGTCGAGATTGCGGATCTCATGAACATGAAGTCCGCGCCGGGACAGAGCATCACGATCGACAAGGTCACGCTTGGCCTGCCGATCGAGAAAGGCACGATCCGCTTCCAGCTCATCGGAACATCCGCCATCCGTCTCGAGAGCGCCGAGTGGCCGTTCGGCAGCGGCTTCATCCGCATCAAGCCCGTGGACTTTGCTTTCACGGAAGGAACCGAGAACCGCATCGTCGCGCAGGCAGTGAACTGGGATCTCGCGAAACTCGTAGAACAGTTCAAGCTACCCGACGTGAAGCTTGTCGGGATTGTGGCAGGCGATTTCCCCGTGGTGTTCAGAACGGGTTCAGCCACGATTGATAATGCTACCCTCGAAGCGTCGAAAGAAGGCGGCGTTATCCAGTATTCAGGTTCGCCAGGCGATGCAGCGGCCCAGGCGGATGACAATTCGAAGATGGTCTTCGATGCGTTGAAGGACTTCCGCTATCAGGTGCTGAAAGTGGGACTGAACGGCGACCTTGCAGGACGGATCGTGATGAGCCTCAGCGTGCTCGGCCGCAATCCAGACGTGCTCGGTGGACAGCCCTTCCAGTTCAACATCGGCATCGACAGCGAGTTGGTCAGACTACTGACCTCTACAACCAGCCAGCCGGATATCCGGACAGCTGTGGGTCAGGTGATTGGAGACAAGCAGTGACGGCCAGATTGACGAAGCATGCAGGAGAGGCAAGGGTCGCCGCCGGAAGCATGGAGCAACCGATGCAAAGCAGCGATATGCCAATCGCAAAGGCGCTGGCGCCAGCACTCGTGGTCGCAATCGCGATGAGCGCGGCCGCCTGCACGCCGACCGTTCGGATTGAGGCATCGGACAAACCGATCACAATCAACCTGAACGTCAAGATCGACCAGGAGGTCCGCTATCGTCTCGACAAGGACCTCGAGGACGCGATCGCCAAAAACCCAGATTTGTTCTGAGGCAGGGAAGAAGGAGCCTGTCATGAGCATGTTCAAGAAATTCACCACCTGGTTCGCCGCCATCTTCACGGCCGCCACCCTGATGACCGCCTACGCCGCCGATCCCGTGATCGAGCAGGCCAAGGCGCAAGGCATCGTGGGCGAGCAGTTCGATGGCTATCTCGGTTTCGCCGACCCCGGCAAAGCCTCGGCCGACCTCAAGCGCCGCGTGCAGGAAAACAATGCCGGCCGCCTTCAGGTCTACTCGGACATCTCCAAGAAGACCGGAGACAGCGTCCAGATCGTCGCCGCCGCGATGGCTGAAAAGAACATAGCCCGCGCCGAATCCGGCGAGGTCGTGAAACCCGGCGCCAACAACCCCTGGACCAAAAAGCCGTAACGGCTGAGCGCCCAAAACTGTGATAAGCTTGGCGGCCCCGGATCACTTCCGGGGCCGCTTCGCATTCAGGTGGCTGCCATGTCCCGCAAGTTGATGATCACCCTCGCGCTGGTCCTCGTGCCCGTCGCCATCATGGTCACGCTCGCCGGAACCGGCTGGCTCGGCGATCAATTTCCAAATGGTCATTTTGTCTTTGCGTTTGCATTGGGCGCCACAGCCACAGTGCTTCTGTCGGTGGGCTTGTTTGCGTTGTCATTTTACAGCTCCCGCTCCGGCCACGACGAACAGATCGGGAATGAACAGGACTCGGATGAGGCCTAATTCGCGCTTGGGCTGACGAGTCCAAATCAGCTAGCTTCCGATTCGTTTTCTGGGCGGGAGCTGCACATGGCAGACATGGAATCTTCGAGGCTCGCGGCCTATGTCGCGTCGCGCATTTGTCACGATGTGGCGTCCCCGCTCACCTCGCTGTTGCAGAGCGTCGAGCTCCTGTTCGATGAGAGCATGGGCCCAGCCATGAAGGTCGAGGGCGAGAAATCCCTCCGCACCGGCCTCGCCACGCTGGAGGCCAAGCTGCGCTACATGCGCTACGCCCTCGGCAGCCAGGCCCTCAACGACAATCTCTGCAATATCGGCGAAGCCAAGGATCTCTTCGTCAAGCTGTTCGCCACCAACTCCCGCACCCAGCTCGACTGGCAGGTCGAAACCCACCGCATCAGCAACCGTCAGATGCGCATCCTGATGAACATGACCCTCATCATGATCGACCCCGCGGCCCGCGGCACCTGCCGCGTCATGGCCAGCGAAAAGGGCGACAAGCTGGTCTTCGATGTCGAAGCCCTTGGCCAGTTCTCCAATTTCAAGTCGGAAGTCCTCGACGCCCTGGCGGGCAAGGAGCCTGGCGGCGGCTGGGGCGGCGGCGCCGTCCAGCCCTTCTTCACCAAGGTTCTCTGCGAAGAAAACGGCTTCAGCCTCGAACCCCGCATCGTGCCCCAGGCTGCCGGCCTGACCGCCATCGGGGCGCTGCCGCAGGGCTAATTCCTTCCACGTTCAGCGATTTCTTAACCCGCTCCGCGTTTATTTGCCACAAGCACGTAATTTCACGTGTTGTGGAAACACGCCATGGACGATTTGCTCAGCGAATTCCTGACCGAGACCAGTGAAAGTCTCGACGTGGTCGACGTCGAACTGGTCCATTTCGAAAGCTGCCCGGACGACAAGGCCACGCTGAACAACATCTTCCGGCTGGTCCACACGATCAAAGGCACATGCGGTTTCATCGGCCTGCCGCGTCTTGAATCGTTGGCCCACGCCGGCGAGACCCTGCTGGGCAAGTTTCGCGACGGCGCGCTGGATGTAACGCCCGAAGCCGTCACGCTCATTCTCGCCTCGATCGACCGCATCAAGTCGATCCTCGCCCACCTTGCCGATACGCAGGCCGAACCCACAGGTGACGACCGCGACCTGATCGCCCAGCTGGAGGCCGCAGCCGAAGGCGGGCTGCAATCCAGACTGCCGCCGCCCCCTGTCGCCAAAGTCGAAGCGCCCATCGCCGCAGCAGCGCCGGAGCAGGGCGACGACAACGGCCGCTGGGATGCCGATCAGGGCCGTTACCTTCGTCCCGGCGAAGTTTCGCTTGCCGATCTCGAAGCCGCGTTCCGTTCCGCCGATGGCCCCGAAGTCCGTGAAGCAAAGCCAGCCGCCGTCGCCATCGCCGAACCTGACGAAGACCGCAAGGCTGGCCCCGGCGCCAGCACCATCCGCGTCAATGTCGACGTGCTCGAATCCATGATGACCATGGTTTCCGAACTCGTTCTCACGCGGAACCAGCTCATGCAGATGCTGCGCGCAACCGCAGACAGCGAGTTCAAGACGCCGCTCCAGCGCCTCTCTGGCATCACGGGTGAACTGCAGGATTGCGTGATGAAAACGCGCATGCAGCCCATCGGTTCAGCCTGGAAAAAACTCCCCCGCATCGTCCGCGACGCCGGACAGGATCTCGCCAAGAAGATCGATCTCGTCATGGAGGGCGAGGCGACCGAGCTCGATCGCCAGGTTCTCGAACTCATCAAGGACCCGCTCACCCACATGATCCGCAACTCATGCGATCATGGCGTTGAAGGCCCCGCAGCCCGCGCCGCCGCCGGCAAGAGCGAAAACGGCACGATCAAGCTGCACGCCTATCATGAAGGCGGTCACATCATCATCGAAGTCAGCGATGACGGCGCCGGCCTCAATACCGATCGCATCCGCGCCAAGGCGCTCGAAAAGAACGTCATCGATGCTGCTGAGGCGATGTCGATGACGGACGCGCAGATCCATCGTCTCATCTTTGCGCCGGGTTTTTCCACGGCGGCCAAAGTCACCAACATTTCCGGCCGTGGCGTCGGCATGGATGTCGTGAAAACCAATGTCGAGCTGATCGGCGGAACGATCGATCTCAAATCCCGTCAGGGCGCGGGCACGACCTTCATCATCAAGATCCCGCTTACCCTCGCGATCATCTCCGCGCTCATCGTCGGCGTCGGCGAACATCGCTTTGCCATGCCCCAACTCTCGGTTCTTGAACTGGTGCGTGCGGGCAAGCGTTGCGAGCACAAGATCGAGCAGATCAACTCCACGCGCGTCCTCCGCCTGCGCGATCGCCTGCTGCCGCTCGTCGCCCTGTCAGACGTGCTGAATCTGATCGATGATCGCGGCGACCCGGATCACGCCTGCATCGTCGTCATGCAGGTGGGTGATACCCGTTTCGGTCTCATTGTCGATGAAGTCTTCGACACTGAAGAGATCGTTGTGAAGCCGCTCGCCAAGCGTCTTGGCGCCATGTGCCAGTATTCCGGCGCCACCATTCTGGGCGACGGCGCCGTCATCATGATCCTCGATCCCAACGGGGTTTCGAAGTCACTCGCGGGCGCCGAGCGTGCGATCAGCCGTGCATCCGATGAAGCTGCCGCCGCCGCAGCCGCTGCAAAAGGCGAGGGCGACCGCATGAGTCTGCTTCTGTTCGCCGCCGGTTCGGCAGAGCCGCGCGCCTGTCCGCTCTCCCTCGTCACGCGCCTTGAAGAGCTCGACGCCTCGACCTTCGAAATGACCAGTCGTGGTCATGTCGTCCAGTATCGCGGTCGCCTCATGCCGCTCGCTGCGGCTGGCGGCTCGATCCGCCAAGAAGGTAAGCAACCTGTGCTCGTCTTCAGCCAGGGCGACAGCGTCATCGGCCTTGCCGTAGATACGATCCTCGACATCGTCGAAGACCGTCTCGACATCCAGCTCAACGACACCGCCCCCGGCATTCTCGGCACGGCTGTTCTGAAGGGAAGGTCGACCGAGGTCATGGATGTCGGCTACTATCTTGGACAGGCTGATCCTTCGTGGGCCGCCGCCGCCGCCCAGCTCGAAACCCGTCGCGTACGCAAGCGGGTGCTGTTGGTCGATGCGCACCCCTTCTTCCGCAACATGCTTGCACCGATGGTTGCTGCGGCTGGCTATGATGTGACCGTCGCTTCGGACCTGCAGGAAGCGCGCGGCCGACTTGCGCAGGACGCTGCCTTCGACGTCGTCCTTGCCGATGCGGACGCAACATCGCCGGATGCGCTGGCCGAAGTCAGCTCTGCCCGCATCGTGCCGCTCTCCAGCCGTCGCGATACCGAAGCGGTCCCCAAATCCGACCGCCACGCGCTTCTCGACGCCATTGAACGGGCCATCCGCACCGGAGAAGCCGCATGACCACGCAGGAATTCGTGACCTTCCGCATCTGTGACCAGATGTTCGGGGTCAGCGTCTCGGAAATCCACGATGTCTTCCGTCCCGCGGCGATGACCCCGGTCCCGCTTTCGGGGGCAGAAATCGCTGGCGTCCTTAATCTTCGTGGACGGATCGTTACAGCGATCGATGCCCGGTCGCGCTTAGGGCTTCCACCCTCAACAAAATCAAAGACTTGTCAGCGTTTGGCCATTGGCGTGGAGCGCTATGGCGAGAGCTTTGGGCTGATAATCGACGAGATCGGCGAGGTCGTCAGGCTTCAGGAAAGTGAATTGGAGCAAAACCCCGTTAACCTTGACGCGACATGGTCAGGCGTATCTCGCGGCGTCTACCGCCTGGAAGACCGCCTCCTGGTCATAATGGACATTGACCGGATGTTGGCGGGCGCAGGCGCCGAGGATGCTGCTGCCGCGGCGTGACCACGGCTATTGGAAGAGGGCGAGCATGAAACGCTGTCTGATCGTGGACGATAGCCGCGTGGTCCGCAAAGTCGCGCGCCGCATCGTCGAAGACCTCCGCTTCGAAGCGGAAGAAGCCGCCGACGGCGCACAGGCGCTGGAAAACTGCCGGAAGGTAATGCCTGACGCGGTGCTCCTCGACTGGAACATGCCCGTCATGAACGGCATCGATTTCCTCCGCGCCCTGCGCCGCGAACCCGGCGGCGATCGCCCCATCGTCGTGTTCTGCACGACCGAGAACGATATGAGCCACATCGCCGAGGCGATGCGCTCTGGCGCCAACGAATACATCATGAAACCCTTCGACTCCGAGATCATCGAAAGCAAGTTCTCGGAAGTCGGCCTCGTCTGATTGGATGCAGTGACCGCAGCGCTCCGCCAACCTGCAACTGCCCGCCGCGTCCGCGTCATGCTCGTGGACGACAGCGCGATCGTGCGCGGCTTCATGCGCCGCTGGATCGACGAAGAACCCCGCATCGAACTCGCGAAAGCCTGCTCAGACGGCGCACAAGCCGTCGCTGAAGCCGCCAGCATCCGCCCCGATGTGATCGTCCTCGACATCGAGATGCCGCACCTCGACGGCCTTTCCGCCCTGCCGCAACTCCGCAAGGCCGCCCCCGATGCCCGCATCATCATGGCGTCCACGCTGACGGCCGCCGGCGCCACGCAGACCGTGAAAGCCCTCGCTCTCGGCGCATCCGACTTCATCGCCAAGCCGCAAGCCGGCGCCTTCGGCAGTGTCGACACCTACCGCCGCGAACTCATCGACAAGATTGTCGCCCTCGGCGAGCGGGCAGGGACACGCTCTCTCCTGTCGGCCTCATCCGCGCCAATCAAGCTGCGCCCGAAGCCGATGGTCACGACCCAACCCGCGGCCCTGCTGATCGCAGCCTCCACTGGCGGTCCCACCGCGCTGCCCGCTTTCCTCGCTCCCATCGCCCGCCGCATCGAAGCGCCGATCCTGATCGTGCAGCACATGCCCGCCAGCTTCACGCCCGTTTTCGCTGAAAAGCTCGAAGCCGCCATCGGCAAGCACTGCCGCGAAGCCCAGGAAGGCGACACGCTCTCCAGCGGCACGGTGCTCCTCGCGCCCGGCGACAAGCACATGCGCATCGCCCGCTGCCCCGCCGGCCGCATGGTCCACCTCGACCAGGGCGAGCCCGTCAACTACTGCCGTCCCGCCGCCGATCCGCTGTTCGAAACCGCCGCAGCCGCCTTCGGCTCGCGCCTCTTGTGCGTCGTCCTCACTGGCATGGGCCATGATGGCCGCGCCGGCGCCGGAAAAATCGTCGAAGCCGGCGGCCGCGTCATCGTGCAGGACGAAGCGACCAGCGTCGTCTGGGGCATGCCCGGCGCCGTCGCACAGGCCGGATACGCCGAGGCTGTGAAGCCTCTCAAGGAACTGAGCCAGCTCGCGCTGCGCATGATGAGTGGAGAAGCTGCGTGAACAGCCAGGATTTCGAGTTCGTTTCCCAGCTGCTTCGAAAACGCGCCGGCATCGTCCTTGCGGGCGACAAGATGTACCTGCTCGAAAGCCGTCTCGCGCCGCTCGCGCGCAAGGAAGGCCTGCCATCCATCGACGATCTGATCCACGTCGTCCGCGCCCGCCGCGACGAACGCCTGATCGGCCAGCTCGTCGATGTGATGACGACGAACGAAACCTTCTTCTTCCGCGACAAGACCCCGTTCGACCACCTCAAGGACGCGATCTTCCCGGTCCTCGCCCAGGCCCGCAAGGGCAGCCGCATCCGCATCTGGTGCGCCGCCTGCTCGACAGGGCAGGAGCCGTACTCCATCGCCATGATGCTCGACCAGAATCCGTCGCTGACCGGCGGCGTCCCCGTCGAGATCGTCGCCACCGACATCTCCGATCGTTGTCTCGAGCGCGCCCGCCAGGGCCTCTTCACGCAATTTGAAGTTCAGCGTGGGCTCCCGATCCAGATGCTGATGCATTACTTCACCCAGCAGGACGATCACTGGCGCATCTCCGAACGCATGCGCCAGATGGTGACGTTCAAGAAGCTCAACCTGATCGATCCGAACCTCAACCTCGGCAAGTTCGACGTCGTCTTCTGCCGCAACGTGCTGATCTATTTCGACGGCCCCACCAAGGCCGGCGTGCTCGACCGTGTCGCGAGTTCGGTGAATCCCGGCGGCTTCCTGATGCTGGGCGCCGCGGAAAGTCCCGTAGGCGCGTCGCAAGCGTTCGAGCCGACACAGGATCGCCGCGGCCTTTACAAGCTGGTCAACCCCGCCAATGCCGCCACAGCAGCCTCGGCCGCCTGACGCATCGCGCTGACACAACGCTGTCAGCAGCGGTGGCTTCCCGTTTCTGCGTCACGCTCTAAATTCCGCTGTATCAGCGGAGGCCTCCATGTTCGGCATGATCGGAAAGATGCGCGCCGCTCCCGGCAAGCGCGCGGAACTCATCGCCATCCTCGGTGACAGCACCGAAGCGATGCCCGGCTGCCTCAGCTACATCGTCGCTGAAGACGCTTCCGACCCTGACGGCATCTGGATCACCGAAGTCTGGGACACTGAGGCCAGCCACAAGGCCTCGCTCCAGCTCCCCACCGTCCAGTCCGCCATCGCCAAGGCCCGCCCCATCATCGCGGGCTTCGACATGAGCGTGAAAACAACGCCCATCGCCGGCATCTGACGCTACGGCGTGTGACATCATGCGCCAAAGCTGCGCCATCAATGTCATCCAACTGACGCGAAATCCGGCCTAGCCTCCACGCAGTCCTCAGGAGACTGCCATGAAGCGCGTCGCGATCTGGGTCCCGGCACTAGCGATCCTCGCGATCGCCGTTGCGCTCGCCGCCTCATGCAGCCCATCGGCCGCGCCCGTCGCCGAAGCCGCAAAAACCTGCGATCTGAAAGCCGCCTCCGCCTCCGCCAGCGCCGCCGAAGCCGCGCTCGCGGGTTGCGACGCCAAATGGATCGACGCCAACGTCGCCATCAACCAGCTCCAGTCCATGGGCACGCACAACTCCTACAAGGAGCAGATCCCGGATGTCGAAATGGCGCTCATCAGGGAGCGCAGCCCAGACGCCGCCATCACGCTCGATTATGCGCACCGCTCCTTCGCCGAGCAGCTCGACAAGGGCGCACGTCAGATCGAACTCGATCCGTCCGATGATCCGCAAGGCGGTCTCTTCGCCACGCCGCTCGCGCGCAAGTTGCTCACCGAAAAAGGCGTGACGCCGCCGGATTACGATCTCGCCGTCATGTCCCGGCCCGGCATCAAGGTCATCCACGTCAGCGATATCGACTACCGCTCGCACTGCCTCCTGTTCACCGACTGCCTCAAGCAGATCAAGGCATGGTCGGATGCGCATCCCACGCACACGCCGATCCTGATGATGATCAATCCGAAATCCTCGGGCATCTCCTGGCCCGGCGCTGCGAAAGTCCTGCCGTGGGGCAAGGAAGCTTTCGACCGCATGGACGCGGAAATCCGCTCCGTCTTCTCTGCAAATCAGCTCATCACGCCGGATCAAGTGCGCGGCGCGCACGCCACCCTGCGCGAGGCCGTCACCACCACAGGCTGGCCGAAGCTGGGCGATGCCCGCGGCAAGCTCATCTTCACGATCGATCTCTCGGCTGAAGCCAACAAGCCCTACGCCGATGGCCATCCCTCGCTGCAGGGCAGGGTCGCCTTCATGACCACCTTCCCCGATGCGCCCGAAGCGGCCTATTTCACGATGAACGAGCCGGAACAGCAGCAAGCCGAAATCCAGTCACTCGTGAAGCAAGGCTTCCTCATCCGCACCCGCGCCGACGCCGACACAAAAGAAGCCCGCGCCGGAACAACGACTCGCCGCGAGGCCGCCCTCGCATCAGGCGCCCAATACATCTCCACCGACTATCTCTGGCCCGACGACCGCTTCGGAACAGGCTACACCGCCACACTCCCCGACGCAGCCATCACGCGCTGCAACCCCGTCCTCACCGCCCCCGGCTGCGACGCGAAAGCGGAGTAGGCGCTCGCCCGGTCCACCGCCGTTCTCGCACCCCACACGAGGTCATCCTCGGCCTTGTGCCGAGGATCTTGGTTGGCTCAGCGATGGGAAGTCAGCGATCGCGCACACAACGAACCGGGATTCTCGGGACAAGCCCGAGAATGACCCCTTGGTGTAAGCCCTTATGGTCAGCAGCCGCGAAGCGGCGCCCGTCGAACCACGAGGGCGCGCTCACCAGCCCCGAACTCCGCGGAAACCAGACACTCGTCTGAAAAATCTTCCCCCGCAAAATCAAAGCCCAACCCGAAAACCACTGTTGGATACGTAACCACCAACCCCCACTCAGCCCGCCTCAAGCGATACTCCGCCCATGTTCGAGCTGTCGCAGATCATCCTCTGGATCCTCTGGCG
>CALMWO010000169.1 GCA_937873805.1 uncultured Hyphomonadaceae bacterium | reverse complement strand
GAGGCGGACGATGGCGGCGGCGCAGGCGGCGGCGGGGCAGAACTCGATCGGGTCGTTGGTCTGGATTTCCATGGGGCGCGTCCTCCTTCGCCGGGTGGCTGCCTCTGAGAGATGCTTTTAGCAGCTCCCGGCGTCCATTGGCACGATTGCGCGCGAAGAGTTAATGAGAGGTTACCGGCGCCTTGCGAGGCCCGGTTTACAACGGTTTGGCTGTGGATGGACGGTGCGTTCCGGCTTAGCCCGGGAGTTTGCCGGACTTCCAGAGTTCCTGGAGGTGCTGAAGGATGATGTTCTTCGCAACCTCGGCCCGCGTCGAACCATAGAGGCCAGTTTCGACAAGGATTTCAAGACGCTCGGCTGCCTTGGCGGGCAGGACGACCGTGAAGGGCTTGGTCTCGGAGCTGGCGGGTGGCTTGGCCATACAATGTCATTGCAATGTCCTGGCAATGCTTGCAAGGTGATTCTCGCTACAGGCGTCGGGGGGCTACCGACAGCTGCTAATGGAATCTCCGATGACCCAAATCCTGAAGAAAGCTGGGACAGCAAATCGCCAGCCGCTGACTGTCCGGCTCGATCCTGAGTCGAAGAAGCTGTTCGCGGAAGAGGCCGAGAAATGCGAGCTCGAGGCCGGCATCGCCGAGCGTCGGATCCTGGAACTGTATGTGCAGCGGCTGCGCGAGAGCGGCGACTACATCCAGACGCTGGCGGATTTCTCCCAAGCGCTGAAGACGAAGGCGGCTTGAGCCTTTAGGAAGGCGCCTCCTGACTCGGAGCCGCGCCTGCCATGAAACTTGTCGACTCGATATCCTTTCCCGGCTCGAAGCTCGTTGGCGGCATGAAGTCCGGCACGGGCGACGATCGTTATGCGTTCGACGAGGCTGCCGGCTGGGCGTGCGTGATCGATGGCGCGACCGATGTGGGGCCGGTGCGGATTTTCTCGGCGGCTGAGTCGGACGCTGCGCGGTATGCGGAAATCTTTGCGGCAGAGATCGTGGCGGGTCCGGCGGATGCGCGCGAGATTCCGCAGGCGTGGTTTGCGCGACTGCTGCCGCGGATACGCAAGGCGGTGGAACGCGAGGTGAAGATCCCGCTGAAGGATGCGCCGCGGTCCAGCCATCCGACGGCGGCGGCGACCTGGGTGCGCGTGAAAAATGGCAGGATCGAAAGCGCGACGCTGGGCGATTCAATCGCGATCGTGCGGACGCCTGCGGGCGAGGTCACTGTGCTGGGGGAGAGCAGCAAGCCGGCGGATGAGCAGAAGCGCGCGCAGACCGTGATGGCGGGGACGCTGGAAGACCGGCTGAAATGGCTGCAGGACGTGCGCGCGATCCACAACACGGCCAATGGCTACTGGGTGTTTGGCGTGCAGCCGGAAGCTGCAGCGCACATTGTCTACCAGTCCACGGATGCGCCTGCGGGGACGCAGGCTCTGGTGATGACGGATGGATATTACCGGCTCGTCTCGCCTTACGGCCGTTATACCGATGCACAACTGATCGAGGCGGTGATCGCGCGCGGGCTGGGCGAGCTGATGCGCGAATTGCGCAGCCTCGAAGCGTCGCCCGAGGACGATGCAAAGATCGGGCGGTTCAAGACGTCGGACGATGCGACGGCGTTGCTGCTGGAAGTCTAGCCGACCGGCTGGTCGTGATAGAGCACGGCGGAACCATCAGCGCCGGCGTCGGGCTTGGACCAGAACCAGAAGACGCGGTTATCGCGATAGCGCACGTTGATCGTGCCGCCGGTAATGCAATCGCCTTCGGTGATTTCCTCGCGGAATTCGATCTCATCGCCGCCGCGTTTCTGTTCATGCAGCACCGCCTTGCAGCCGAGCGACGGGTATTCGATGCGGCTGGTAATGTCGGCGCGGACGGTGAGGGAGATGGTCCAGCTCGTCTGCGGGCCAGCAGGGCCAACCTGATAGCCAATCCCGGTCCAGTTTCCGATCATCCGCGCATGGCCGGCGTTGTCGGCGTGTGCGGGCGCGGCAAGCGCCATGACAGCGGCGAGGATAAGTGTGCGCATGGGTGTCCCTCCAGCGTGCGAGACTGCCTGGCGATCGGGGCGGAAGTTCGTCGGGGTGTTGGCGGGCTGGTGAGCGCCAGCGCTATTTGTCGCCGCCAACATAGGTGACACCGCCTTTCATGACGAAGGCGGGCGTTTCGAGCAGGCGGATATTCGCCAGCGGGTCGCCGGTGACGCCGAGGAGATCGCCGAAGGCCCCGACTTTGATGACGCCCACCTTGTCTTTCTTTCCGAGCGCGTCGGCGGCGTTGATCGTGGCGGCCTGGATCGCCTGCAGGGGCGTTGCGCCGTAGCGGGTCATGACGGCGAACTGTTTCGCGTTGTCGCCATGCGGATAGACGCCAGCGTCGGTGCCATAGATCATCTTGACGCCGGCCTTGAGGGCCTTGCCGAAATTCTGGCGCTGGATTTCCGCGATCTCGCGATCCTTGCGAAGGTTGTCTTCCATCACACCGTTCTTCGCGCCTTCGGCCTGGGTGTAGTCGGTGTTGTAGATGTCCATCGAGAAGAAGGTTCCCATCTTCTTCGCAGCGGCGATGCCTTCATCGTCAACGAGGCTGGCGTGTTCGATCGTGTCAATGCCTGCCAGGGCCGCGTCGCGAATGCCGGATGCGCCGTGCGCGTGGGCGGCGACTTTCAGCCCCCACATATGCGCTTCCTCGGCAATGGCTTTCATCTCGGCAA
>CALMWO010000168.1 GCA_937873805.1 uncultured Hyphomonadaceae bacterium | reverse complement strand
AAGAATGTAGGTTCCTTTTCTGAACGGAGAGTTGCCGATGCCAGAAAAACGCTCAGCCCTCGTCGTCGGCGCCGGAGACGCAACGGGCGGCGCGATTGCCCGGCGCTTCGCCCGCGAAGGCTACGCCACGGTCTGCACCCGCCGCGAAGTCGCCAGCCTCGATCCGCTGCTCGCAAGAATCCGCGCCGATGGCGGCGAAGCGCACGGCTTCGGTTCGGATGCGCGCATCGAGGAAGAAGTCGTCGCCCTGTTCGAAAAGATCGAAACTGAAATCGCACCGCTGGAAGTCGTCATCTTCAACATCGGTGCGAACGTGAACTTCCCGATCCGCGACACCACGGCCCGCGTCTATCGCAAGGTGTGGGAGATGGCGGCATTCGGCGGCTTCCTCGCCGGGCGCGAAGCCGCAAAGGTCATGGTTCCGCGGGGCAAGGGCACGATCATCTTCACGGGCGCCACCGCCTCCATGCGTGGCGCCGCCGGCTTCTCCGCATTCTCTGGCGCCAAGTTCGCGCTCCGCTCGCTCGCGCAATCGATGGCGCGCGAGCTGGGGCCGGAAGGCATCCATGTCGCGCACACAATCATCGACGGCGCGATCGACACCGAGTGGATCGCCAAGAATTTCCCGCAGCGCTACGCGCTGAAGGAACAGGGCGGCATCCTGAACCCCGATCACATCGCTGATGCTTACTGGATGCTGCATGCGCAGCCGCGCGACGCCTGGACGCACGAACTCGATCTGCGGCCGTGGATGGAGAAGATGGCCTAACACGACAATACAAAAGGGCCGCAACATAAAGGGAGGCATGGACGGATGCCGAAGCAAGTCGAGTTCTTCTACGATTTCACCAGCCCTACGGCGTATCTCGCCTGGGCCCGCCTGCCTGCCATCGCGCAGCGCACGGGCGCGAAGATTATCTATCGCCCCATGTTCCTCGGCGGCGTGATGCAGACCACGGGCAACCGCCCACCCGGAACCCTGCCGCAGAAGGCGCGCTGGATGGCGGCTGACCTCCAGCGCTGGGCGAAGAAATACAACACGCCCTACAATCTCAATCCGCACTTCCCGATGATGACCTTGATGGTCCAGCGCGCCGCACAGGAATGGGTGAACCGTCCCGACTTCGACAAATACCTCGCCACGATCTTCAACGCGGCCTGGCGCGATTCAAAGAACATTGCCGACAAGGCCGTGCTGACGGAAATCCTGACAACGGCCGGCTTCTCGCCGGAAGCGTTTTTCGCCGCCACCGAAAACCCGGCCAACAAGGAAAAGCTGAAAGCCACAACCGACGAAGCCGTCGAACGCGGCGTCTTCGGCGCGCCCACCTTCTTCGTCGGTGACGAAATGCACTTCGGCCAGGACCGCCTCGATTTCGTGGAAGAGGCGCTTGCCCGCGCCTGAAGCAATTGCCCCGCCCACGCTGCGTGCTAGAAACAGCACGGGGAAGGCGGGGTCATGTCTGAAGGCACGAACAAAACGGCTGGGCCCGGAAACGGTCTCGCGAAGAAGATCGTCGGGCTGCTCATCGGTCTCGCCGTGACGCTGATCGTCGGCGCCATCGCCGAACGCGTCACCGACGCCGAATGGCTCGTGCAGGCGAAAGACGCGCAAAGCCAGTGGATCGGCGCGGTCGCGGAAACCTCGCCCATCAGCGTCGCCACGACGTTCTGGACCGAGCT
>CALMWO010000167.1 GCA_937873805.1 uncultured Hyphomonadaceae bacterium | reverse complement strand
GAAGTTCAGGACGCGCCAGCTTCGCCTGGAGAACGGTACGGCCGCAGTCGTTCGTTCCAAGGATGGCGTGTGGACCCTCGCCGACATGGTGCTGGCCCGCGAGCCCGACGCCAGCGACAAACCGTTCGATCCGATTCGTGACATCAACTGGACGACGCTGGCGACGCCATTGCGGGCGCTGATCTCCGCCGGGGATTTCGAAGAGGTTGAACTCGTCAACTTCCGTCTCGATATCGACGACCAGAAAGCCGGCACGAAATGGAGCGCCAATCCTGTTGCCGGCAGCTGGAGCGCCAACAAGGATGGCGTGTCGCTGAACCTCGACGCCACGCTTGCCGATGCAATTGCCGGCGAGCCCAACGCCATCAAGATCGCGATCGTGTCCGACGGCGATGTCACGCGGGCGGCTGGCAAGCTGACGCTTCAAGGCGTCGATCCGATGTCGATCGCGAAGATGTTCGGTTACACGGGCGATGGCTTTTCCTCCGGCAAGCCGGCCAGCGCCACCTTCTCTGTCGCAGCTACGGAGAAGGGAGGCCTGCAAAGCACCAAGCTCTCTCTCGCTGGCGTAACTGGCAGCGGACATCTTGGAGATCAGACCATCGCCGTGCGGGATCTGGCTTTCGATGCGGCCTATGATCCAACCACCAAGCAGATCACGCTGGAAAAACTGAAGGTCGATTCCGACAAGTTCTCCGGGGAGTTTACGGGCTCGATGAACGCGGCTGCGATCATGGCCGGCGACGCCAAAACCCCGACGCCGTTCAAGCTTGCAGGCGCCAATTTTACTCTTGGCCTGACGCCGACGTTCGAAGCGCCATGGCAATTTGCGTCGGCAGAGATCGAAGCAAGCGTGTCGCAGGATTTCCGGCGCATCACGATCACCAACCTCAAAGCCGTCACCGGCGGACTTGATGCGGCTGCATCCGGGGAGGTCTGGTTTGAAGGCGAAGGCGAAACGCTTCAGGTTGGCGTGAAGGTCAGCGCCGTTGGCACAGGCAATATCACGCCGCAGCAGGTCGTCGCCTTCTGGCCGGTCGATCTGGGCGCAGGCGCGCGTCTGTGGGTTCGTGACCGCATCCCTGCTGGAAAAGCGACAAAGGCCGTCTTCAATGTCGATTGGCCGCCCGGCGCAAACTCGAAGGGCTTTCTGCCAGACGAAAATCTCGCCCTTGAGTTCACGGTCGAAGACGCCAGCGTGATCTTCCTCGAGGACTTCCCGCCGGTTTCCGGCGTCTCCGGTGTTGGCCATCTCAAAGGCAACAGCCTGACGATCGATGTCTCTTCCGGCATGCTCAGCAAATGGCAGGTGGATGAGGGTCAGATCATCCTTCCGCGCTTCTCGCCGGGTGGCGCGATCATGGACGTGAAAGTCTCCGGGCGCGGCGGCCTGCCCGACATGATGCGCGTGCTCGACAAGAGCAACCTGCAGGTCGGATCCCGCTATGGCTTGATGATCGACCAGATGACCGGCACGGGAAGCGTAGACGTTCACGTCCAGCATCCAATGCTGGATCATGTCCCGCCGGAAAAGGAATTGTTCTCGGTCACGGGCGGCTTCGTATCTGCATCGGCGCCTGATCTCGTCGGCGATTTCGGGCTCGCGAATGCCAACATCAATTTTGATCTCGATCAGGGTGGCATAACGCTGTCCGGCAGTGGCGATTTCGGCCCCGCGCCTGTCAGCTTCGAATGGAAAGAGCGCACGGAGAAGGGCGAGTCTGAAACCCAGCTCACCGCCAAGGCGCGCGCCACGCCGGACCTCCTCAACGCATTTGGTCTTGCAGCGCGCAATTTCATGCAGGGCGAAGCAGCGGTTGATCTCACAGCCTCCGGTCCTGGCGGCCGCGACTTCACCGCCATCACCGCCAGCGTCGATCTCACACACGCGCAGCTCGACGTCGCTGAATTCGGCTGGAGCAAGAAATACGACGCACCGGCCAAAGGCACGTTCCGCTATGGCAAAGGCAATGAAGGCGCGATCCTGACCGGCGACATTC
>CALMWO010000166.1 GCA_937873805.1 uncultured Hyphomonadaceae bacterium | reverse complement strand
GCCATCACCCCATGGGGATGGTGACTGATGCGGGCGACAAACGCCCCAGCCGCGGCTTCCTTGGTCGGCGTGCGTTCGTTGTAGGCTTTTATGGAAAGCTCCGCCTTGCCGATCATTGCCGCGGCTTCGGTTGCGGCATCCCACAGCGGCTTGCCAGTCGATCGCGAGATGACCGCCGCCATCTCTGCTTTGTTGGCGTCTACCAATTTTGCGAATGCGCGCACAAACGCGATGCGCTCCTCGATGGAACGTCGACGCCACGCCGGAAAAGCTTCGCGTGCCGCCGCAACCGCGACTTCAACATCGGCGACGCCTGCTTCCACCCCGGTCCAGATGACAGCGCCGTCCGCGGGCGCGACTGACGTAAAGGTTGCGCCTGCCCCTTTCAGCCAGCGTCCGCCTATAAAGCATTCGCCTGTGAAATCCGGCAAACTCATGCGCCTTTCTCCGCCAGACGATAAACCAGCACCTCGTCGCCGGAACTGGCGCCGATACGTTGCAGCACGGCAGCCATATCGTCGCCCCGCGCGAACTGCGTAACGGCGAAACGCTCCGTGTTCGCCAGCGCAATCAGACCTTGCGACACGCGCAGATCGCCTCCGGCGAAATCCGCAGCCGACATACGCACGGCTTCCCGCACCGTATCGATATGGTCGATGAATGCCTCGACGGTGGGGCCGGCATCGAAAATATCGACCACGTCGTTATAACGGAAACCCTGCGACTTCAGCATGGCCAGCGCGGGCTCAGCGTCTGGATGGGGTCGTGAGATGATGTTGCGCGCAGCATCCGGCAACAACGCCACATAGATCGGATAGCGCGGCATGAGATCCGCGATGAAGCGATGATCACGGGCGCTCAGAACATCCGCCTTGCGATAATCCATGTGGAAGAATTTGGCGCCCACGGCATCCCAGAACGGGCTCTTGCCTTCGGCGTCAGTGAACCCGCGGATTTCAGCCATTGCCTTGGGCCCGAAGCGCACCGGATCCACGGCGATCAGCATCAGTCGGGCAAACGAGAGCAATCGCCCGCGCCCGCCACCACGTGCCTTGCGCTCGATGAACAGAGTGCCCAGCTCGCAGTCGCCATGATAGTCATTCACCAGAAACAGAAGATCGAGTTCCGCCTTGACGCCCTGCTCGGGCGAGACCTTTGAATCCCGGGATATCCGATACGAATAGAAAGGCCGCTCAATGCCCAGATTGGTGAAGATGCTGGCGGTGCCGAGCAACTCGCCATCTTCTTCCATGACGAGGAAGTAGCACTCGTTTTCCGGCGGCAGGGAACCACGTGCGAAAGCCGCCAGTGAGCGCTCGATACGCGCCGCCATCGCCTCGCGCGACGAAGGCATGGTGAGCATACCCGGATCGACACGCGCGATCATTGCCTCGAGCTGGTCGAGGTCATTGCGGTTGGCTGGCCGGACCGTCGCTGTTGTCATGTTACGGACTTAACTCTCGGCCTCGAACTGCGCCAGCGTCTCCTTGCCAAAGAGTTCGACGGCGGCACGCAGGTCTTCAGCGCTCACACCACCCCCGCCTGAAGCTTTCACATAGAAACGATCATCAACCAGGCGACCATAGCCACCCGTCTGCGAAGACTGATCCCAGTCCTCGACGATGATCGCATCACCAACCCGGCGCCGCCGCGAATACCCGTCCGCGGTCTCACGGTCGAATTCCGACGTCGACGGGCCGCCAAAGCCAAGCTTCTCGGCAATTGTTCGGGAGTAGAGTATCTGCAGGAAAATCTGGCGGCGTCCGTCCCGGTACTCGGCTTCCACGTTGACGGTTCGCTGGCCTGCCAGCCCGCTTCGCTCGACGCCGACCGCTACGCGATTCAACCCCATCAGCTTTTGTGGTGTGGCTCCGCGCAGGTCTCCACCCCGGACAACACCACCGCCACCCGACGCCAGCGCGCCCGCCGACGACGGCAGGGGCGGCGCTTCCGTGCTCACGCCTACTCCGGGCAACGGCGCGAGCGTTCCACCCCAGAGATCCGGGATGCGCGGCAGGTGCGGGAACAGATTCCCCGATGGCGCTGCGGCAACCATGGTTGCAAGACCGACGAGCAGAGCCAGGACAATCGCCGCGACCGTAGCCATGATCGAATAGTTCACAGCGGATTTGTCCGGCGCGTGCATCACCTTCGGCGTCCCTACGAACAGCAGATAGAGGCTGTATGTTGCACCAAGCAGCGCAAGGATCTGCAACGCGGGCGCGATGGTAAGGATGCCCGCGACCATTGCGGCAGTGATCGAGTATGCCGAAAGCTTGAAGGCCTGCCGGTAACTGCGCGGCGCTCCGAATGCAGGCGCCATCCAGTCGATGACTTTGGCGAACACGAATACGCCGATAATCGTGAGCGTAAAAAACAGGACCGCCGACAGCGCGACTTCCAGAAGCGGGGCCCGATGCCACTCGCTGCTGATCTGAACAAACAGTACAGAAAGGCAGATGACGATCGCGATCGTAGGGATCGCAGCGAGCGGGATGACGTAGCGAGCAAGGAGCCTGCCCGGCTCGATCATCTCGCCATCAATGACCTCCCATTCAGTCGCCGGCGACAGCAACAGGTTCTTGACCCGTGCGATCAGCGCGAACATGGGCGAATTCTCAGAAGCATGCCGGCACCCTATCGGGGGCCTGCGGCGCTTTCAAATCCTGTTAGGTTGCGCCACCGTATTGATTGTAAGCGACATTACGGCCCACTGGCGACTCGCGAAGAGCCAGTGTATTGAACGTGGAAACTGCACAGTTTTCGACTGCTTTCACCGGAGTTTTCCCCATGGACGCGACGGCGCACCATGACTCGCCCGCCAAGCCTGAACCCACGGCCGACGAGAAACGCCTGACATTCTGGGCGCTGATGATCGTCTTTTTGCTTAGCGCGCTCGACCAGACGATCGTGTCGACTGCGATGCCGACCATCATTCGCGAGCTGAACGGCCTGGATCTCTATGCCTGGGTCACCACCAGCTACCTGCTCACGTCTACGGTCATGGTGCCGATCTGGGGCAAGCTGGGCGACCTTTACGGCCGCAAGCTGATCCTGATCATAGGTATCGTGATCTTCGTCGTCGGATCATGGCTTTGCGGACTCGCCGGTGAATTTGGCGACATGCCGCTGGTGGGCGATGGCATGATGCAGCTGATCGTCTTCCGCGGCATCCAGGGTATTGGCGGTGGCGCGTTGTTCACCACGGCCTTCGCAACAATTGCTGACCTTTACCCGCCGCGTGAACGCGGCCGGTATGCAGGTCTGTTCGGCGCCGTGTTTGGCCTGGCAAGCGTCGTCGGCCCGATCGTCGGCGGTTACTTCACGGATCATGGCAGCGCTGACATCGCCGGCATGCACATCGCTGGCTGGCGCTGGTGTTTCTACATCAATCTGCCGACCTCGGTGATCGCGCTCGCGATGATCACGCTTAAAATGCCGAACCTCGGCCACACGGGCGGCGGAAAGATCGATTGGTTTGGCGCCATATTCGTCGTGCTATCGATCGGCGCGCTGATGCTGGCCCTGACCTTCGGCAACGACGATGGCTGGACCTCTCCGACCGTGATCGGCCTGTTCGCATTTGCACTGGTGACAGGCATCATGTTCCTCTTCATCGAGAGGGCCGTGAAGGAGCCAATCCTTCCGTTGAGCCTGTTCTCGATCCGGGCCTTCACGACAACCACTATCGCATCGTTCGTCATCTCGATGGCGTTCATGGGAACGATCGTCTACCTGCCGCTTTACTTGCAGCTCGGGCTTGGCATTCAGGCCACCAATAGCGGCATGCTGCTTCTGCCGCTGATGGCCGGCCTGATCCTGTCGGCAACCCTGTCGGGCCGCTTCGTCACGAAAACCGGCAAATACAAGAGCATGATGATGGGCGGCGCCATCATGCAATTCCTCGGAATTTTCCTGATGTCTCAGCTGGGTGCGAATGCCGAGCAATGGGACGTGATCTGGCGTCTGTTCATCATCGGTGTGGGCCTCGGCCCATCGCAGAGTCTGTTCAACATGGTTTCGCAGAGCGCAGCCCCTATCCGGCAGATTGGCGTCGCCACCTCTACCAGCATGTTCCTGCGTCAGTGCGGCGGCATGATCGGTGTGTCGATCTTTGGCGCCATGCTGATGGCGAAGATGAGCGAGTCCCTCACCACGCAATTCCCGGGCATCAAGGTTGATCTCGGTGAAATGCAGAAAATGGCCGCGATGGCGACGGAAAGCGGTTCGCAACTGCCGCCGCAGATGGAAGGGTTCATTTCCTCCTCGATCTCGAACGCCATGAGCTACATCTTCATGGGAAGCCTCGTGATCGTAGCCGTCGCGTTCATCGCCATCCTGTTCATTCCGCAGATCCAATTGCGTGGCCGCGGACCGGGTCAGAATCTGGAGAAGGCAACCGAAGCTGCCTCGCCCGAAGGGCCGGTCACGCGGGAAGAACCCGCTGACGCCGTCAAGGCTGACTAGCGGACAACGCGATAGAGCTTGAGAGGCGAGCCTGCGAGTTCGACGGGTGCAAGCCACTCGGGATGCTTGCCTTTGGCCAGCATGGACGACAGCGTCGCCTCAGGTGCTGTGCCGTTCGCGGCGTGGCGTGCGTAGAATGACGTCTCGGGCGCTGCAGGACAGATCAATACGTAGGCGGCCGCAGAGCTTGAGATGATAGGCCGCGCTTCATCCGGCGCCGAACGCAACGCGTTCATCATGATCATCGTGCCAGCGATGTTACGGTGATAAGGCGCGGCAAGGACGTGATGGCTTGTCCACACCAGAACATCGACGCCTAGCGCGAACTGGTTGAGCACGACGCCCGACGGCACGGTGGCGAGCGAGCGAAACGCTTCAGGCGTGGCGCATGACTTGGCGCTGCTGACGCGTCCCTCATAGTTGGCGAGCGTCGTATGCGGCGTCAGCCTCGCTTGCAACGCCTCGCCTGCACCGGCCCAGGCGGCGGCGGCGGATGTCGCAG
>CALMWO010000165.1 GCA_937873805.1 uncultured Hyphomonadaceae bacterium | reverse complement strand
CGGACATCGGCCTTGTCGAGGCGGCTGAATTCCTTGTCGAGCGCGACGGCGAAATTGGAAGCGGCATCGCGCAGGACGATCCGGTCCTGCGGGCGTTTCGGACCAGCGATCGAGCTTTCGATGCTGGAGAGTTCAAGCTCCAGCGTGTCGGTGAACACCGGATCCTTCATGTCGGCGCGCCAGAAGCCTTGCGCTTTCGCATAGGCCTCGACGAGCGCAACGCGCTCAGCCAGACGCCCGGTGGCCGAAAGGAAGTTGATCGTTTCCTTCGAGATCGGGAAGAAGCCGCAGGTCGCGCCGTACTCCGGCGCCATGTTGGCGATCGTGGCCTGGTCTTCCAAGCTAAGATTGTCGATGCCGGGGCCGTAGAATTCGACAAACTTGCCGACGACGCCGCGCTTGCGCAGCATCTGGGTGACGGTGAGCACGAGGTCGGTGGCGGTTGCCCCTTCCGGCAGCTTGCCGGTCAGCTTGAAGCCGACGACTTCCGGGATCAGCATGGAGACAGGCTGGCCCAGCATGGCCGCTTCAGCCTCGATGCCGCCAACGCCCCAGCCGAGAACCGACAGGCCGTTGATCATGGTGGTGTGCGAATCGGTGCCGACGCAGGTGTCAGGGAAGGCGACCATTTCGCCGTCCTCTTCCTTCGTCCAGACAGTCTGGGCGAGGTATTCGAGGTTCACCTGGTGGCAGATGCCGGTGCCGGGCGGCACGACGCGGAAATTGTCGAACGCGGTCTGGCCCCATTTCAGGAACTCATAGCGCTCCATGTTGCGCTCGTATTCGCGCTTCACGTTTTGGCTCGCCGAGCTGGCCTTGCCGAAATAGTCGACCATCACCGAGTGATCGATCACGAGGTCGACCGGGACCAGCGGGTTGATGGCTTTGGGATCGGCGCCCAGCTTGGCGGCGGCGTCGCGCATGGCGGCGAGGTCGACCACGGCCGGGACGCCGGTGAAGTCCTGCATCAGCACGCGGGCGGGGCGGTAGGCGATCTCGACTTCGGCCTTGCCCTTGTCCTTGACCCATTCCGCGAAGGCGCGGATGTCAGCCTGGGTCACGGTCTTGCCGTCCTCGAAGCGCAGCAGGTTCTCAAGCAGAACCTTGAGCGAGACGGGCAGGCGGGAAATGTCGCCAAGTCCGTTTTGCGCTGCCGCTTCAAGGCTGTAATAGACGTACGTCTTGGCGCCGACCGTGAGGGTCTTGCGGGACTTGAAACTGTCGAGGGACGGCATGCTGGGGCGCCTTTCGGGGCATCGAAATATCGACGTGCGGGAGCCGGCGGCCCCCCGCTCTGGCGGCGTTCCTATACGACGCCGTTCGGGTAAGCAATTGAGCGCCAAGGGGTAAAGATATTGATTGGCGCTGGCGCCTCATCACTGGTCCTTGAGGTCGAAAATCTCGCGGCATCGCGCGGGCTGCGGATCCTGTTCGAAGGGCTGTCTTTCCAGCTTTCCGGTGGGGAAGTGCTTGAACTTCGCGGTCCAAATGGCTCGGGCAAATCGACCTTGCTTCGCATTCTCGCTGGCCTGACCCGGCCGCATGACGGGACCGTGGCATTCAAGGGCGGCGGCGAGGACGAACCGGGGCGTCACTTCCTCGGACATCTCGACGCAGTCAAACCATCCGAAACCGCCGCCGAACAGGCGGCTTTCTGGGCCCGTTACTTCGGCAGGGAGCCTGCCGAGGCCATCAAGGCCATGAATCGCGTCGGTCTTTCCAATCGCGAGCAGGTGCCGGGCCGGGGCCTATCGGCTGGGCAGAAACGTCGTCTCGCGCTTGTCCGCCTGCTGGTCGAGCCACGGCCGGTCTGGTTGCTGGACGAACCTACCGCTGCTCTGGACGTCGAGGGCCGCGCGCTGGTGACCCAGCTGGTGGGTGAGCATCGCGACAGGGGCGGCATGGTCATCGCAGCGATCCATGGCGACGGCTTTGCCGGATCACGAACGCTCGATGTGTCTGCATTCCCGGCGAGGGCTGTGGTTTGAGCGGTTCATTTTCGGTTTTCGCGCGTGAGCTGAAGCTTGCCTGGTCTGGGGGGGGAGGGGCGGCGTTGCCCGTCGGCTTCTTCGCGGCGGCCTGCAGCATCACGCCCTTCGCCGTCGGCAATGGCGTCGAGAACCTGAAAGTGGCCGGTCCCGGCGTCATGTGGATCGCGCTGGCGCTGGCCAGCCTCCTGCCGATGGAGCGTCTGTTTCAGGCAGATCTCGAGGACGGCACGCTAGACGCCTATGCCGGATCCGGCATCGGGATGGAGGGTATCGCCCTTGCCAAGACACTGGCGCACTGGATCGCCACGGGCATTCCGCTTGCCATCATCGCCCCGGTTCTGTGGATCATGCTGCAGGGCCCGCCCGAGGCGGCGCTGTTCGTGATCGTCTTCTCGCTGATCGGGTCGGCCGCCTTCTTCTTCTTCGGCTCGATCGGCGCAGCCCTGGCCGCCGGCATGCGGCGCGGCGGCCTGCTCATCGCCCTGGTGACGCTGCCGCTTTACGTGCCGACCATGATCTTTGGGGCGGCTGGACTATACGCCGCCGCGTCGGGCGGCGAATGGGCGGCCCCCCTGATGCTGACGGCCGCCGCGGCGCTCTTCGGCGTTGCAACATCGTCCTTTGCCGCCGCGATGGCGCTAAGGACCGCAATCGACTAGATATTCCGTCGCGGGCTGATCCTGATTTTGTGAACGGCTCCCGCGCGCCGACCGTCTACACTGACCGCCCGACTGGAGCTCCAAGGCCATGGCCGTGTTGTCTTTCTTTGCAAACCCGCACCGCTTCATGGCGGCATCGAAGTGGTTTGCCTGGGGCTTCACCGTGCTGGGCTCGGTGGTGATCGCGATCGGCGTCTATCTCGGACTTTTTGTGGTGCCGCCCGACGCCGTACAGGGCGACAGCGCACGGATCATGTTCGTTCACGTCCCTGCGATGTGGCTCTGCCTGTTCGCCTACGCCTTCATGGTTGGCGCGAGCCTTGTCTCGATCATCTGGCGTCACTCGATTGCCGATGTTGCCGCGAAATCCGCCGCGCCGATCGGCGCAGGGGTCACGGCGCTCGGCCTGATCACCGGCTCAATCTGGGGCTATCCGACATGGGGCACCTGGTGGGAGTGGGGCGATGCCCGCCTCGTCTCAGTGCTCGTGCTGTTCTTCATCTATCTCGGCTACATGGCGATCTGGCAGGCGATGGAAACGCCGCAGAAAGCCGCCCGCGCCGCCGCTATCCTTTGCCTTGCCGGCGCGGTGAACCTGCCGATCATCCACTTCTCGGTCGAATGGTTCGCAACGCTCCATCAAGTGCAGATGAAGGCTTCGAACGAATTCAAATACCCAATGTATGTCGTGGCGCTGGGCTATCTGGCGCTGTTCGGCGGGCTGACGCTTCTCAACATGCGGGCCGAGATCATGAACACGCGCGCCGAAATGCTGGCGCAGCGCAGACAAGCGGCGGCGGGCTGAGACAATGCTGGATTACGGTAGATACACGCCCTACGTGCTGACCTCCTATGGCATCGCCGCTGCGGTGATCATCGGGCTGATCGTATGGTCGGTCGTTCGCGTCACGGCAGCGAAGAAGAAGCTCGACGCGATCGAGGGTGCGGCCAAGGACGCCACGCCGTGAAGCGCTGGTGGGCCATACTCCCGCTTGCCGTTTTCGTCGGGCTGGTCGTGGTCGGCTTTCAGCGCCTGACCGGTGGCGACCCGGCGCCTGCAAGTTTCGCCTCGCCGACACGCCCCGCACCGCAATTCGACGTAGCCGGCATGGATGGCGGCCATGTGAAGCTGTCTGACTTCAAAGGCCGTCCGGTGCTCATCAATTTCTGGGCGACCTGGTGCGGACCCTGCAAGCTTGAACATCCGTTGCTGGTCGACATGGCCGCGCAGGGCGTCGAGATTGTCGGCATGCTCTACAAGGATCCTAATGGCGTCGAGGCGGCGCACGAACTCCTGGCGCGCGATGGCAATCCGTTCGCGCATATCGGCACCGACCCGCTCGGCGATCTGGGCATCGACATCGGAATTTCAGGCGTGCCGGAAAGCTTCCTGATCGACGCTAACGGCCAGATCGTGAAGACCAAGCGCAACTACTTCGTCGAAACTGACGTGGCGGATTTTGTCGCCGCTTATAAGGCTGAGGCTGCGAAATCTGCGGCTGCGCCAGCCGCCAGCTAGCGCTTTGCCGGGTGGCGCTTTGAGCGAGGCTTCGCGCGTTTCGCGGCTTTTGGCTTTGCCACGACTTTCCTGACGGGGCGAGGCGCTTCGGCCGCTTCAGCGTGCTGCACGTCGGCTGCTTCCGCCAGCGCCAGCAGGGTCGATTTGAAGGAACCCCGACGGTTGACGGGCAGGGCCGCCAGAAGCGCCTTGTCGACCTCCCGCATCGCGGGCAGCGCGCCTTCCAGTCTGCGACGGCCTTCATTGGTCAGGCTCACCGATTTGGCGCGTCCGTCGTCCTCGGCGGCGGACCGTGTGATGAGGCCCCTCTGCTCCATGCGGGCCATCATCTCAGCAAGTGTCGATCGATCGACGCCGGTGGCGGTGACAAGGTTCGATTGGCTCGCCCCATCCGCCTCCGCGATGGCGGCAAGCAATACGCTCTGGCGAAGCGTAATACTGTCGGCCCCCTCCGCCCTCAGGAATATTTCGGCAGCGAACTGTTCAGCCCTGCGCAGCAGGTGCGAGGGCGACTCGCTGAGGCGGAACACCGGCCCACGGCGCACAGGGCGAGCCGTCTTCCTGTCCGGCCGACGTATGGAATCGGTTCGGACAGTCATGCCAAGCCTCGTGAAGGATCCTGCTCAAGCATAAGGAGCTCTCTGGCGACAGTTCAGCCCTCCAATTGAAGAATGTAGGGTTCCGGCTTCCTCTCTGCACAGCAAAAGGTCATGTTCGTGCAGTGACCGACCCACGAATTCCCATCTCGTTCTCAATGGCCGTGCCTCCTGGCGAGGATCGCGAGCGCCGTATCTGCGACACCTGTGGTTTTATCGACTACGCAAACCCCAGAATTGTGACGGGTGTTGTGGCGCATGCGGATGGTCTTATCCTTCTGTGCCGCAGGGCCATCGAGCCAAGGAAAGGCTTCTGGACGCTACCAGCAGGCTTCCTCGAGCTTGGCGAGAGCGTCGAAGAGGGCGCGCGGCGCGAATCCATGGAAGAGGCGCGCGCCGAACTCGAGATCGAAACGCTGCTGGGCATGTATTCGATCCCTCGTATCGGACAGGTTCAGATATTCTTTCGGGCGCGTCTGTTGAACGATCCGTCCCCTGGCCCGGAAAGCCTGGAAGTCAGGCTTTTTGGCTGGGATGAGATCCCGTGGAAGGAACTCGCCTTTCCTTCGGTTCGCTGGGCGCTCGATCATTATCGCGAGACTGAGGGCCGCACCGGCTTCGCACCCTTCGGAAATCCGCCGGGCACGGATCAATTGACCCGTTAGCAGGCCATGATCGACAGCGCCGTCATCCTCGAAACCCTGCAGTCCGTTGCTGACCGGCATGGCGATCCCACAGCGCTGATCTACCGCCGACTGTTCACCGCTCATCCCGAGCTTGAAGCTTTGTTCCACATGGATCGCGATGGCGGTGTTCGCGCGTCCATGGTGCAGCAGGGCTTCGAGTGCATTCTGGATTATGTCGGGCCGCGCCTGGTCGCTGTGCAGATCATCTCCGCCGCGCGTGTGCATCACGACGGCTACGGCGTGCCGGCGGTCAGGTTCGACGATTTCTTCGTGGCGATGCGCGATGCATTCCGCGACATCATGGGCGACGACTGGTCGGCCGCCATGGAGGCTCAATGGGCGCTGCTGCTGCGGGAGTTCGCGGCTGTCCGCTGATCAGACCGCGTCGCCGGTCTTCTTGTCGCCCGATCCGTCTTCAGGCTGTTCGATATTGTACTTCATCAGGAAGGGCAGGTTGATCACCATGAACACGATGGCCAGGGGGATCGACAGGAACAGCTTCGAATTGACCCAGAACTCTTTCGAGAAGTTCCGCCAGATGACCTCGTTGATGATCGCCAGCACGACATAGAACGCCGCCCAGCGCAGCGCGAAGACTTTCCACGCATGATCTGGCAACTGGAAAGCATGTTCGAACGCCGTCTTCCAGATGTTCCGTCCGATGGCGAGACTGCCGAGGATCGTGACGGCGAATAGCGCGTTGATGATGGTCGGCTTGATGAAGGCGAATGTCTCGTCCTGTAGCCACAGCGTCAGTCCGCCGAATGTCATCACGACGACGCCGGTGATGATCAGCATGGGGGGCAGTCTGCGGCCTTTGAAAAGCGTCCAGCCGATCGCGAGGCAGACCGAGCCCATGAAGATGCCCGTCGCCCAGAAGATCGCGGTCTCCTTGGAAAACGGACCGGTTTCGTCGGCGAAGTTCTGCATCACGTTGAACACGATCACGAACGCGAGAACGGGGCCGATGTCGGTCCACACATTGCCGGCCCCCTTCGGGAGCGACTTGCGGGGTTCGGGTGTGGGAGCTGTTTCGGTCATCGGGGTCACTTAGCGGGCAGGAGCCGTGTGGGTCAAACGCGACGCTCACGGCGCGAGGTGAATTGTGGCAAGGCGTCACGCCCGCCTTCAGCGTCGAGCACCAGAGCGGTCATTACATATATGGTCGCGCCGACGCTGGCCTTCATCGGCAATTCTGTCATGCCGCCTGTTGATGGCGCCATCCGCACAGCAATCGCCATGGCGGAGCAAGCCCCCGCAACTTTCAGGAAATCCCTCCAGGGCCAGCTCAAGGGAGCGAGTTTACGGGCGACGCCGGCCAGCAAGAGCAGGGCGAGCGCGTAGCACGCGACGGTTGAATAGACCGCGCCCATCAGACCTATCCATGGCAGCAGGATCGCATTCAACGCCAGGTTCGCGAGCGCCGGGATCAGCATCAGCCACGCGCGCAGGTCCGTGCGGTGAGAAAGCTGATAGGCTTCGGACACATAGTGCAGCACGAAACCGTTGATCAGGCCGGACAGCGCGATCCACGGCATGATGCTGGCCGCCTGTGCGCGCATATCTTCGCCGATCATCACGTCGGACAGGGGTTGCGCCACCAGCGCGAGTCCCGTCGCTGCGGGAGCTGCGATCAACAGAAGCGTTCGCGCCAGATGCCTGGAGACTTCACGCACGGCTTCGGGTCCTTCGCGCTCCCACGCCGCCATCATCATCGGCGCTCCGGCGGCAGCCGCCCATGCGCACAACAAGCCAACTGACTTGTCGGCAATGCCATAACCCGCTGCATAGACGCCCACGGCTTCAGGTCCGAGGAACAGGGCGATGAGGAAGCGATCGCCAGCATCAAGCGCGATGTTGAGCGCGAGCGCCAGGGCAACAGGCACACCATAGGAAAGATAGGGCTTCACCCGTTCTGGCTTGAACTGGCCGCCTTTCGACTCGCGCCACAGCCGTGATCCTTCGACAGTTGCGAGCAGCGCCAGCACGCTCGCAAGGCCCACAAATGGCGCGGCGGGCCCGAACCCTGTACGCCATGCGAGAAATGTCCCGAGCGAGAATGCGCCAATGTCCTGGCAGACGCGCAGTGTCGAGTAGCGCGACACGCGCTGCTGCGCGCGGTTCATCTCCTGCGCAGCGTTGACCAGCGGCGCCAGAACCATTGTCGACATCGCGGCCGTCAGCGCCATGCGCAGCATCGGGTCCGTCGCGATGAGGATCGCGCCCAGCATCAGCGCGATGCCGAGAGCGGAGGACGCAGCAAGCAACAGCATGATCGTGCGGATATGATCTGGCGTCTTGCCGCTGGCTTGCGCCTCGCCGGCAAAGCGATAGGCGGCAGCTTCAGCCCATGTGATCGAAAGCGTGTAGACGATGCCCATTGTCGTCAGCGCGAGGGCATAGAAGCCATAGTCTGCGGGCGAGAGTAGGCGCGTCAGCGCGAAGACCCCGCCAAAGCTGGCGAGCCCTCCAGCGAGGCTCGCCGGGAAATAGCCAAAAAGCCGTCGCCAGATCATGATTGCGCGGGGACCGTTTATTCACCCCAGTAAAGCAGAATGCCGTTCATGAAGCGTTTCCGGCTGGAAAATCCTCATGGAAACTGGACCCGCCGGGGCGCAATCGCCGCCGCAGCGAGCCTTGCGGCGTGCGGCGGCTCGACCGCTGCGGCCCAACCGGTCCGGTTCCATCCTCTGTGGCCGACCGACGGCCCGCCTGTTCTGCGCGGCGCGGTGATCGCCCAAAGGCGTAGACGGCTTGAGGTAGATGGCGACACGTTCGGGGGCGGTGCTGCGGTGCTACCCAGCTATCGCCGGTCCGATTTCGATGCCCTGGCAGAGGCGGGCGCGAACCTTGTCGTGATGTCGTTCCCCGAGCTGTGGACGGTGAAACCGCCCTATCGGCGTGACACTGCGATGACCGATATTCTCGGCGAGCAGTTGGATGCTGCGAAGGCGGCCGGGCTCTATTCAGTGGTGGCGCTTCGCTCCGGCCCGGGTCGGTCGGATTTCATCTTCCATCGCGATGCGCGCGACACCTGGTTCCCTGGCAGCCTGATCATCGAGTCGATCTGGACTCATCTGGACCAGCAGGCAGCGTGGGGTGACATGTGCGTCGACGTGGCGAAGCTTGTCGCCGGTCGTACGGATATCGCCGGCCTCAACCTGATGGTCGAGCCGGAGCCGAATGTCAGCGGCAGGAACAAGAAGGGCCAGCCCCTCGGCGCATGGCAACCTAATCAGTATGCGGCCAACGTCAGCCGTCAGTCGGACTGGCGGCGCATCTCTGCGGATATCGCGCACAAGGTGAGGGCGACGTCAGCGGACCTACCGATCCTGATCTCGCCGCCAGCGTTCGCGCGTACCGACTTCCTGTCGGTCATGGGCAAGCCGCCCGTGCCGGGCGTTGTGTGGTGTGTTCACGACTACGAGCCGCGCGATTATACGCATCACCCGAAAGACGCCGCTGGCATTGCCGTGTTCAGCGAGGGCGGCGGCCAGACATTCGCAAATCGCATCAATGCCGTGCGCCAACAGGGCGTCCCGATTTTTCTCGGGGAGTTCGGCGCGTCGCGCTGGTCACCAGATATCAACGCCTATTACCGGGCGCGTATCGAGGTCTGCGAGGTGCGAGGCATTGGCTGGGCTGCATTCCGCTGGCCAACCGGCGACAGCGTCTATGAGAAATCCGACGACATGTTCAACCTGTTGTGGGGTCCGAAGGAGGGGGCGGCGGCAGGCGCTGCGATCGAAACCCTCAAGTCCGCCTGGGCGAGAAATACAGCCCCGCGAGAAAGCACAGGCTTGCGCGGCCGCAACTAGCCAAACTGCAGAAGCGCCAGTCCGCTGGCGAGA
>CALMWO010000164.1 GCA_937873805.1 uncultured Hyphomonadaceae bacterium | reverse complement strand
TCTCGATGCGCCGCCAGCGACGGCGTTTGGCCTGACGAGCAATGCCAATCGGTACTCGTATGACTTCACGCTGGTGGATGCGCAGGCGAAGCGCTTCACGGAAGACGGCAAGGCGCACGAAACGCATTTGTCGTTTGGTCAGCCCGTGATCGCGCCGGGCGATGGTGTGATCGTCGCCGCGGTCGACAGCTTCAAGGACGATGGTCAGTTGACTGACGCAGACCTGCAGGCCGACCTGATGAACCTGTTCGGCAATCATGTGGTGATCGATCATGGCAATGGTGAGTTCAGCCGGCTGGGCCACCTCAAATCCGGCAGCGTGAAGGTGAAGACAGGCCAGCAGGTGAAGGCTGGCGATCAGATTGGCGAAATGGGGTCGAGCGGGTCGTCGCTGTTCCCGCATCTCCACTACGAGCTTGCGACGGGGCCGGACATGAAGGCGGAAGGACTGCCATCGACCTTCCGGAATCTTGACCGGCTGCTCGGCGCCAAGCGGGCGCCAATGGATGGCGTGAGCCCAGATAGCGGCGATATCATCGCGGATCGGGCGGCGAAGCTGGTGCATTGAAACAAAAAGGCCCGGCGATGAGCCGGGCCTTTCGTGTTTCTGATTGTCGTTCGACTTAGCCGAGGCGCTGGACGAGCGACTTCTGCTGGTCCCAGAGGGCTTTGGGCAGGCGGTCGCCGAACTTGTCGAAGAAGGCGGGGATGAGCGAGGCTTCTTCGCGCCAGACTTCGTGGTCGACGCCGAGCAGGGTGTCGAGCTGTTCGTCGGTGAGGCCGAGGCCGGTGACGTCGAGCGAGGATTTGGCGGGGACGCGGCCGATGGCGGTGTCGTTCGCGGCGGCCTTGCCGGTGAGACGATCAACAATCCATTTGAGGACGCGGCTGTTCTCGCCGAAGCCCGGCCAGATGAACTTGCCGTTCTTGTCTTTGCGGAACCAGTTGACGAAGTAGATCTTCGGCAGCTTGGCGCCTTCCTTCTGGCCCATGCGGAGCCAGTGAGCGAAGTAGTCGGCCATGTTGTAGCCGGTGAAGGGCAGCATCGCGAACGGGTCGCGGCGAAGTTCGCCGACCTTGTTCTCGGCGGCGGCGGTGCCTTCGGAGGCGACCGTCGAGCCCATGAACACGCCGTGCTCCCAGTCGAAAGCTTCGGTGACGAGCGGAACAGCCGATGCGCGGCGGCCGCCGAACAGGATGGCGGAGATCGGAACGCCCTTCGGATCGGCCCACTCGGACGCGATCACGGGGCATTGCTCAGCCGGGCAGGCGAAGCGGGCGTTGGGGTGAGCGGCAGGCTCGCCCATGGCAGGCGACCAGGCGCGGCCACGCCAGTCGGTGAGACCTTCCGGCGGCTCTTTCGTCATGCCTTCCCACCAGACGTCTCCGTCTGCGGTGAGGGCGACGTTGGTGAAGACGGTGTTCTTGGCGCACGAGTCGAGCGCGTTCTTGTTGGTCGCGGCCGACGTGCCGGGGGCAACGCCGAAGAAGCCGGCTTCCGGGTTGATGGCGTAGAGCTGGCCATCATCGCCGAAGCGCATCCAGGCGATGTCGTCGCCGATCGTTTCGGCTTTCCAGCCTTTGAGCGTGGGCTCGAGCATGGCGAGGTTGGTCTTGCCGCAAGCCGACGGGAAGGCGGCGGTGATGTATTTCACTTCGTTTTCGGGCGAGGTGAGCTTGAGGATGAGCATGTGCTCGGCAAGCCAACCCTCATCGCGCGCCATCACGGAGGCGATGCGGAGGGCGTAGCATTTCTTGCCGAGGAGCGCGTTGCCGCCATAGCCCGAACCGTACGACCAGATCTCGCGGGTTTCGGGATAGTGGACGATGTACTTGTCTTCGTTGCAGGGCCAGGACACGTCCTTCTGGCCAGGGCTAAGCGGCGCGCCGAGCGTGTGGACGGCGGGGACGAAGAAGCCGTCATCGCCGATCTGTTCGAGGGCGGCGCGGCCCATGCGGGTCATGACGCGCATCGAGATAGCGACGTAGCCGCTATCGGTAATCTCGACGCCGAGTTGCGAAATCTTGGAATTCAGCGGGCCCATGCAGAACGGCACGACATACATCGTGCGGCCCTTCATGCAGCCGTCGAACAGGCCGGCGAGCTTGGCGCGCATTTCGGTGGGGTCGGACCAATTGTTCATCGGGCCGGCGTCGATCTGTTTTTCGGAGCAGATGAATGTGCGGGACTCGACGCGGGCGACGTCTTTGGGGTCCGAGGCAGCATAGAACGAGTTGGGACGTTTCGCGGGGTTGAGGCGCTTCAGCGTGCCGAGGGCGATGAGCTCCTGCGTGAGCTGTTCGAACTCTG
>CALMWO010000163.1 GCA_937873805.1 uncultured Hyphomonadaceae bacterium | reverse complement strand
TGAAGCGCTGGCCCACAAGCATCTGAATATCAACCGCGACAAGTCCGGGCCTTTTTGCGTCAGCGCGTTTGCCGAACTTGCCGCGGTTCATAGATCGCCCAATGCCGGGCGCTCATGATGAAGCGCTGGCTCGCAAGCATCTGAATATCAAGAACGACCATCAGGTGTCCCTTGGTCTCGATATTCTCGGCAACAACCGCACGCACTTCCAGCTCTTCCCCGTCGTGCAGAAGGCCATGCATGTTGATGTCGCTCTCGACATGGATCCACGGCCCCAGTTTCACATTATCCGCTAACACATAATTGGCCCGCCGCAGCAGCCATGCCGCGTTGGCGATCCGGCCATCTTCATACAGCGCCGCATCATCACGGACGGCCGCGATGTGAAGGAGGCCTTCTTCGCGTGTGTAGGTCTCACGTAATACGCCTAACGTCATGCCCGGCGCGAGGCTGGCGATTGATGCCGGCGGGCGGGAGTCAAAATCCGGCAAGACCGCGTCAGGCAAGAGATCGGATGGCGCGTTTGCTCCTCGCAGCTTTGCAGAACCTGTGGCGCATACGTCTCCGCGAGCCGAGATAGATAAATCAAGGCCGTCGCCGCTGTCCGCCGACTTCACCTCGACGCTATCGCCATCGTAGACCGGCTTTATGAAGCGGGCGCGCATCTGGCCGCTGGTTAGCCAGTCCTTGCCCCACTTCGCCATTGGCATATGCGCGAGGTAGGCGAACACATCGACGCCAGGCACAAGGCCGCCGGTAAAGCCAAACCGGCTGGCGACCGTATCGTCGTGAATCTTGTTTTCGCTGGCCGTGGCCGTGTTGAATGCAATGAGAGTGCGGACGCTTGTCATGCTGGCAGGTTAGGCGACGCAACGAGGCGCGTCGAGCATCGCAACCCAACGGCCCCAAGGGCGTCAGCCGGACATCAAATCAAACAGGATACGTGCAATTTCGCTGTACCAGCAGCTGGTCTCGAACCAGCCGCAGTTTATTTTCCGGACATGGCCATACGTCCGGATCAATGCCCTGGGTCTTTTCTTTCGCCGCTGCCTGGCTCAGTTCGCCGGCGCATCCGGCAGCGCATATGCAATCACCCAGCCGCCCTTGTCGTCTATCGGTTTCCGCATTGCTCCCGCGCCGGCGTATGTAGATGCATTGGGCCAACCAGGGTTGGGAACGGTAATTACAACATACTGTTTCCCATTCTTGCCGAGATAGCTCATCGGCGTGGCTTGCGCGCTGCCTGGCAACTGGGTTTCCCAACGAACCTCGCCAGTCCGGGTGTCGAATGCACGGAAAGTCGAATCCATCGCCGCGCCGTGGAAGGTCAGCCCACCACGTGTGGCCATTAGGCCAGCCTGGACTGGCGTTCCCACCAGGAAAGGCATGCCCGTGGGCAGACCGAACGGTCCCACATCCTTCATTGAACCGACGGGGCGTTTCCACAGCAGCTTCCCGGTGTTCAGGTCCATGGCTCCGATCTGCGCGAACGGTGGCTCGAAGCAGGGTAGCTCCGTCGCGGCGTTGAAGAACGGCAGCGGAAGACGCCACGCCGACATGAAGGGACGTGTGTCGCCACGATAGAGCACGCGGTTCTGGTCGAACACCTGCTCCTGCCGGCCACCCGTCGCAACGGGAGCAGCAGGTGCTGAGGCCGGTCCGCCCGGCGCTGCAGCTGCAGCAGCGGGTTGTCCGCGCGCGGCATCGCGGTCAGCCCGGCGCTTCTTCTCGCGTTCCGTATCCGCCGCCCGGGCTTCAAGGCTGCGCATGACGATGCGGTTGCCCATCAGCATCGGCGCGCCGATCAGCAGGCCATTGTCGGCATCAACGGCGACAGAGCCCCAGTTGAAGCCGCCGGCATTGCCCGGATACTGGAACGTGCCGCCCCATGTATCTTCGGCCAGGCCGTATCCGCCTCCGCCTTCCATCGGCGGGGTGAAGAGGCCCTCATAACGCATCTTCTTGAACTCGAGCCGGCAATGCAGCTGGTCGAGCGGGGTAAGGCCCCACATGTCCTGCTCGATCCGGTCGTCGCGGAAGTGCGGCAGAGACGAGAAGGGTTGCGTCGCCGTCACCACTTCGCCCTTGGCCGGGCCTTGCGGCACTGCAACCTCAGGCGTGTCGTAGATCGGCACGCCCGTGCGACGGTCGAGCAGGAAGATCTCGCCGCGCTTGGTCGGGCCGGCCACGGCGGGGATCAGCTCCCCTTCGCCATTCTTGCGGATGTTCACCAGCACAGGCTGCGAGGGGACGTCATAGTCCCAGATATCGCGGTGAACCGTCTGGTAGACCCAGCGGCGCTGGCCAGTGGCCGCATCGATCGCCACGATGGACGAGGCGTTCTCTTCCGCTTCTTTCGACCGCAGATCGCCGTCGAAATAGTCCGGCGAAGAGTTGCCCGTCGGCGCATAGACCAGGTTGAGTTGCGGATCATAGCTGGTGTTGGACCAGACGTTCGGCGTTCCGCGCGTATACTCGCCGCCTTCATCCGGCAGGCCGTTATAGCCCGGATTGCCCATGTCCCACGCCCACGCGAACGCGCCCGTGATCGCGTCATAGGCACGCAACACGCCCGACGGGTTGCCGATCTGCTGGTTGTCCGTCACCCAGCCGCCCACGACGATCTTGTCGCCCGCGATCAGCGGGGTCGAGGTCACCATGAAGTTGCCCAGCGGCGAACGGCCCAGACCCGAAACCAGGTTCACGGAGCCGTCGAAGCCAAAGCTGGGGCACAGGCGGCCCGTCAGCGCGTCCACGGCGATCAGGCGGGCATCCACCGTGCCCGTGATGATGCGCTTGGCGCACTCGCCCGTGTAGTCCGCCGGCGCCTCATGATAGCCGACGCCGCGGCACGTACGCGCGAAGGTCGAGGCGCGATCAAGCCCGCCCGGCACTTCGGTTTTGGTGTCGTATTCCCAGCGTTTCTCGCCCGTATCGGAATCATAGGCGAGCAGCGTGTTTCCAGCGGTGCAGATATAGACAAGGCCATTGGCCATCTGCGGCGTCTGCTTGAAGTCATAGCCAACGCCGGTGCGTTGCCGCCAGGCTTCCTTCAGCCCACCGACGTTTTCTGCATTGATCTGCGTGATCTGGGCAAAGCGCTGGCCTTCCGGCACGCCGCCATAGTTGCGCCAGTCGGTGACGGCCGGACCGGCCGCAACCTCGTTCTTCGTACCCTCGACAACCGGATAGCCCTGCACCGCCCCAACGACGAGCAGCACAGCGCCAGCAGCGGTCGCAAGGCCAACCCACAGCCCGCCCGCATTGATCGGCGTCTCAGGCGTCTTGCCCATCGCGGCGCGATGCCAGGGCGTCAGGAACCACAGGCCAACCACCAGCCACGCAGCAAGGCGCGGCAACAGGGCAAGGAAATCAACCCCTGCCTCAAGGATCGACAACACGACCCAGAGCACAACGATGCCGGCATAGATCAGCGCGCCCAGAGGCTTGCGCATGATCAGGAAGAAGGTCGTGGCCAGCAGGGCAATGCCCGACAGCGCGTAGGCGAACGAACCGCCCAGCATCAGCAGCTGCCCACCATACCAGAGCAGATAGGCCCCCACGAGGCCAAGGAAGGTCGCGAAGGCAACGTTGAGATTGGCGACCAGCGCGCCCGCCTTGCCCCCCGCCGCGTCGCGAACGCTGAAGAAAGCGACGGCCAGAAAGGCCGCAGCGGTCAGGAAATAGAACGCCGCCGCCGTGAGCATGCCGGAATTGACCAGCAGCGGCAGCGGATCAGGGTTGAACGGTGACGCCTCCGGCAATGGCGGATTGAGTTCATTGAACCCGCCCCAGACGGCGATGATTGCTACGACCAGATAAAAGGCCGCAAACGCCCATTGGGCGACACGCGTTCCCATACTCTCCTCCCAGATAGTCAGGTGCCTACGCCCAAACCCCGCGCTACCCCGACCTTTGCGTCAACCTAGCGCGAGCCGCCGCAGCCTGAAAGGCCTTAGGGAACCCTCAGGACCGGGTATTGTCGCGGGAAAATGCTCACAACGCCGTGGGTACGCCCCGTTTCAGGCGAACGGCCTCATCGGTTCAGCCTTGTGCTCGGCGTAAACCGTATTGTCGTCGCTTTCGACCAGCCGGACCTCATACCCCCACAGATCGGCCAGGTGCTGAAGGACGCGATCCGCGTCTTTCTCCTCCAGCGTCACGCCATCCACCACATGGTGGCGCAGCTCCAGCCTGCGGTCGCCCGACAGGTCGACATCGATCACCTGGATATCCGCATCGCGACGCGCCACATCATATTGCCGCGCCAGCGCCCGGCGCACTTCTCGATAGCCCCGCTCGTCGTGGATGGCGGCAACCTCCATCTCGTCCTCGTCGTGATCGTCCTTGATCTGGAACAGCCCCATCTTCCGGATCAGGTTCGGCGACAGGTATTGCGAGACGATGCTCTCATCCCTGAAATTCGCCCACACATCCTTCAGCGTGCCATAGGCGTCGCCATTGCCGGCGATATCGGGGAACCATGAGCGGTCCTCGTCCGTCGGCGTCATCGCGATCCGCTCGATATCCTGCATCATCGCAAAGCCAAGCGCGTAAGGGTTGATGCCCGAGAAGCGCCGGTCATCGAACTCCGGCTGCATCACCACGCTGGTGTGCGAGTGCAGGAACTCCAGATAAGACCCGTCGCTGATCTGCCCCTTCTCGTGCAGACGCGTCATGATGCGATGGTGCGTCCACGTCGCGCAGCCCTCGTTCATCATCTTGGTCTGACGCTGCGGATAGAAGTACTGCGCGATCAGCCGGATGATCCTAAGGATCTCGCGTTGCCATCCCGCCAGACGCGGCGCGGTCTTCTCGAGGAAATAGAGAATGTTCTCTTCCGGCAGTTTAAGAATGGCCTTGCGCCGATCCTCCTCGATCTTCTTCTTGGTCGCGGGCTTCTTGCCTTTGCCCACCGGCACGGTGCGCCAGAGATCGTTGAATAACGCCTCGCCATGCGCCCGCCGCTCACGCTCGCGAATTTCCTCCGACCGCAGATCCATCGATCGCTTGCCGGGATAGCGATGGATGCCGTGGCTCTGCAGCGCATGCGCTGCATCGATCAGCCGCTCGACATTCTCCACGCCATAACGTTCTTCGCATTTGGCGATGAAGCTCTTGGCGAATGACAGATAGTCCGCAATGCCGCTCGCGTCGGTCCACTGCTTGAAGACATAGTTGTTCTTGAAAAAGTGGTTGTGCCCCATGCCCGCGTGCGCCAGCACCAGCGTCTGCATCGTCGCGGAGTTCTCCTCCATGATGTAGCAGATGCAGGGGTCGGAGTTGATGACGATCTCGTACGCCAGCCCCTGATAGCCCTTGTTGTACATCATCTGGTTGCGGGCGAAGTCCTTCCCGAAACTCCAGTGTTTGTAGAACAACGGCATACCCACGCTGGAATACGCATCCAGCATCTGCTCGGACGTGATCACCTCGATCTGCGTGCGGTATGGATCTAGTCCGATCTCGCCCTCGCCGATCTGGCGCACAGCCTCGAAGATCCGGCCAAGCGTTTCGAAATTCCAGTCCGGGCCATTGAACAACAGCGTCGATGGCGCAGCCGCCGGCGCCGGCACGATGCGCGACTTCCGCTTTCTCGCCGTGACCACTTCGTCGCTCATGACGCCTCCGCGTTCGCGCCGCCTTTGGCGAACAGTTCACGGAACACCGGATATATGTCCCTGCGATGGCTGACCTTGCGCATCGCCATCGTCTCATCGCTGCCAACCACGAGCTCGTAAGCACGCCACAGCGACGTGGCGTCGCCTCCGCCATCATCCTTGGCGTGCCCGACTTCAAGATAGGCGTAGTACTGGCACAGCGGCAGGATCGCGGTCTTCAGCAAGTTGATCGTCGTCGAATTATCCATCGGCAGGTTGTCGCCGTCAGATGCCTGCGCGCCATAGATGTTCCACTGGTTCGCGGGAAAGCGATCCTGAATGATCCGCGCCATCTCCTCCAGCGCCGTCGACACCACCGTCCCGCCGGATTCGCGCGAGTGGAAGAACGTCTCTTCGTCCACTTCCTTGGCTTCGTGCGTGTGGCGGATGAACACCACCTCCACCTTGCCATAGCGCCGCTTCAGGAAAAGGTAGAGCAACGAATAGAACCTCTTCGCGAGGTCCTTCATGTGCTCGTCCATGGAGCCAGATACGTCCATCAGGCAGAACATCACCGCGCGGGCGACAGGCTTGGGAACCTGATCGAACCGGCGATAGCGCACATCCAGCGGATCGATGAACGGCACCAGGCGCATACGCTTCTGCTTGCGCTCCAGCTCCTCGCGCAGCTCCGCAACCTTCGCGTCATTGCCGCCAATATCGTCCAGCCGCGCGATCTCGGCTTCCATCGCCGCGATGTCTTCCGCGCGCGGGCGGCCCAGCGCTGCGCGCCGCGACAGCGAATTGCGCATTGTCCGCGCCACTGAAAGCGAGGCTGGCGGACCGGACGATTTATAGCCTGCCCGCTGCGGCTGCGTTTCCTCAACACCCAGCACCTGCCGCTTGGCCAGATCGGGAAGCTCCAGGTCCTCCAGGAACAGATCGAGGAATTCCTCATCCGACAACGCAAAGCGGAAATCGTCCTCGCCCTCGCCGCCATCCGATGCGCCAGACCCGCCGCCTTCTTCTTCAGGCCGCGCAATTGTATCGCCCTGAATGTACTTCTTGTTGCCCGGCAGCACGTATTCGCGCGCGCCACCCTGCGAGCCCTTGCGCAGCACCGGCTCGCGAACGCCGTCGGCGGGAACAACAATGTCCCCGCCTTTCTCGACATCCTTGATCGATCGCCGCGCGGAGGCTTCGCGCACCGCACGCTTCACCAGCGCACGCGCCCGCCTTATGAAACGCTGGCGATTGGCCAGCGACTTGCCCCCCTCACGACGTCTGTCGATGATGTTCATCGAGGGCTTTCGCTAGCTGGCCTGCTTCACGCGCATGTACCATTCCACCAGACGGCGAACCTGCCGCTCGGTATAGCCACGCTCCACCATGCGCTGAACGAACTCGTCGTGCTTCTTCTCCGAGTCCGAGTCCTTCTTCGACCCGAACGAGATCACTGGCAACAGATCCTCGACCTGGCTGAACATCCGCCGCTCGATCACTTCGCGGATCTTCTCATAGCTCGTCCATGACGGGTTCTTGCCCTTGTTGTTGGCGCGCGCCCGCAGCGTGAACTTCACCACCTCGTTCCGGAAGTCCTTCGGGTTGGCGATCCCGGCAGGCTTCTCGATCTTCGAGAGTTCCTGATTGAGCAGTTCGCGATCCAGCATCTGCCCGGTGTCGGGATCCTTGAAGTCCTGATCCTCGATCCACGCATCTGCATAATCGACATACCGGTCGAACAGGTTCTGCCCGTAGTCGTGATAGCTCTCGAGATACGCCTTCTGGATCTCGTGCCCGATGAACTCCGCATAGCGCGGCGCCAGATCGGCCTTGATGAATTCCAGATACGCCCCCTCGACATCGTCCGGGTACTGCTCACGC